>JAGXHH010000136.1 GCA_024636355.1 Desulfobacteraceae bacterium
ATTCCGGCCCGTCCACGCAGGCGAACTTGGTTTCGGAGCCGACCTGCACCCGGCAGCCGCCACACATGCCGGTGCCGTCGATCATGATCGGATTGAGGCTCACCAGGGTCTTGACCTTGTATTCGGCTGTCAGCTTGGACACAAATTTCATCATCGGCACCGGGCCGATGGCCACGACCAGATCCGCACCGCCGTTGTCGAGCACTTCCTTTAACGCCTCGGTGACAAAGCCTTTGCGTCCATGGGAACCGTCATCGGTGCAGACGTGCAGAGTATCGGATACTGCGCCCATTTTGTCTTCCAGGATCAACAGGTCCTTGTTCCGTGCGCCAATGATACTGATCACCTCGTTTCCCGCATCCTTGAACCCGCGGGTGATCGGAAACAGGACCGCCACACCGGTGCCGCCGCCCACGCAGACCACGCGACCGAGTTTTTCGATCTCGGTCTGCTTGCCCAGCGGGCCGATGACGTCCTGGTATCCGTCGCCTACGGCCAACTCCTTGAACAGGGCAGTCGATTTGCCGACCACCATGTAAATAATGGTGATCGTCCCTTTTTCCGGATCGATATCCGATATGGTCAGCGGAATGCGCTCGCCCGTTTCGTTGACTTTCAGGATGACGAACTGGCCGGGCTTCGCCTTTGCGGCAATCCTGGGCGCCTTGACTTCGTTGAGGATCACCGTACCATCGGCCATCTCTTCGCGTTTTATAATTTCAAACATCTTTCTTCCTCCGAAGTTATATTTTTTTGAAAAATCCAAAATCAGCACCTTTGCATCATGGCGTTCTGCCGGACGCAGGGCGGATTCGGCCGGTCACCCCTGCACAATCGTTTGCGCCGGGATAACCCGTGGCAACAACCAATTGTGAAGTAGCAATTGCAAATTGTCAATAAAGAGCCGATTTTGCCTGACAGCCGATTACGGTTTATGCCAGCCGGGGCATAAACACCCGAAAAGTGGTTCCCTCATCCACCCGACTGTCCACTTCGATTCTGCCGTGATGGGTTTCGACAATGCTTTTGACGATCGCGAGACCCAGGCCGGTACCGTTAATATACCGGGTTTTTTCATTTTTAACCCGATAAAACCGCTGAAAAATCAATTCGAGATCCTCCGGCGGTATTCCATATCCCGTATCCGAAACGGAAATGACACCGTAATGTTCGCCTTCTTCTACGGATACCGAAATTCTGCCGCCTTCCGGCGTGTTTGGGCAGAAAATCGAACGCCCCCTTCTTCATCGCTTCGATGGAGTGCTCTATGGTGGCATAACCGGTAATGACAATAATCACCGTATCCGGATGGAGCGATTTTACATGGGTCAGCAAATCGAAACCCGAAAGCCCCGCCATCATCAGGTCAAGCAGTATGCCATGAAAGACCGATCAGCCGGGTTTGCATCCAAACCCCTTCAGCTCCTCCCTTGCTTTCGGCTGATGTTTTAGTTACAGTCATCTCCGCAGTAACCGGAGCCGTATGCAAGGGACGTTCACTCCATAAGACCACGCCCATGCCCGGACGACCACAAACTTACCGTCAGCCATTCACCGCCGCTGCGCCCGGGTGAATGCGCCTGAAAGCAGGCGTCAGCGCAATAAAAAGGAGGTTCATGAAAAACACGGATTTTAAAAGCGCACTTGTACTCGGTTTTTTTATCTTCTCAGGGTTGGCGCTTTTAGGTTTTTTTATGGGCTCCAGCGCCATAAAATTCAAAGAATACGAACGTACGGTCACCGTAAAAGGGCTGTCGGAAAAGGAATACCCTGCCGACATCGCCTTATGGCCGATTCAATTTTCCGTCACGGACAATGATGTAAGCAAATTGTATGAATCGATTGAAAAGGATGCAGATGCCATAGGACAATTCCTGAAAGCCAATGGTTTTGAAGAAGATGAAATCAATGCATCTCCACCAGTGATTTTCGATAAGCTGGCGCAGGGGTATGAAAAATCTCGAATTGAATTCAGGTACAATGCCACGCAGACAATTACGGTTTATTCCCATAAAATTGAGTCTGTACGTTCCACAATGAACAAGTTGGCAGAGCTTGGAAAAAAAGGGATCGTGCTGACAGATGGCGGTTATCAGAGTTCTACAGAATATCTTTTCACGCGGCTCAATGAAGTCAAGCCGGAAATGGTGGAAGAGGCAACAACCAAAGCCCGGGAAGTTGCCAGAAAATTTGCGCAGGATTCAGACAGCCGGCTGGGAAAAATCAAAAAGGCAAGCCAGGGCCAGTTTTCAATAGGTGATCGAGATAAAAACAACCCGCATATCAAAAAGGTACGGGTCGTTTCGACCATTGAATATTATCTTTCGGATTAATCTGATCCAAAAGGAGCCCGCTGCGGATCGGGTTTCCTGCAATGGATGCCCGCCCATCCGGATATCGCGGATGATTACAACTTTTCCCATCAAATCCTCTTTCTATAACGGTCAAGTGGTACCGAATATATTTGAGCCTTAGATTTCAAATAGGATCACATCGCTGACTTCGGTTTCTGAGAACAGACCCAATCAAATTCCCGAATTTTCAAATCCGTGGAACGGTCCTGGCCTCAATGAAACAGGCTGCGTTATGTCGTCTGGGAATGGATGAAAAGAGATTCGGTGCTCGTAAAGCAACGCGGCAGCGACCTTTAAAAACTATCTGAAATGAGGTGCCCTATGCATTCTTTTAAGGTCAAAGATATCATGGTGCCGTTGGCGGATTACGCCACGGTTTCACAAGATGCCGATCTATACCAGGCGGTGCGCGCATTGAAAGAAGCACAGGCGGCTTTCAGCCAGAAACCGTATATGCACCGGGCGGTGCTGGTCTATGATGACAAAAACCGGATTGTCGGCAAGCTGGGAATGGTTGATTTGATCCGGGGCCTTGAACCCGGATACAAGAAGATCGACCTGGAGAAATTTGCATCCCTGGGCTACGGTTCGCATTTCACCAGATCCGCACTCGAAGATTACCGTCTCTGGCGGGAACCCCTGGACGAGATCTGTCGCAGGTCTTTCAGAATCCGGGTAAAAAACATCATGTACACCCCTTCCAAGGGGGAATATGTCGACCATGAGGCAGGGCTTGACGAGGCCATGCACCAGCTTGTAATCGGCCATCACCAGTCCCTGCTGGTGACAAAAAACAAGGAAATCGTGGGGATACTGCGGCTGACCGATGTCTTCAATGAGATCTGCAGCGCCATAGAGGCGTGCCGGCCCGATCCGACTGAAAAGTAAAAAGCGGATTCTGGTTATCGGCGTGCACGAGCACGTGTAAGTTCACGTGCTCGGATTTTTTGTTCTTTCTCGCTCTCGAAAAACAATTGCCAATGGTGAATTATTAATTGTCAATTGTGAATTAAAACCAACTACTTGCCCAAGTTCGCGTTCTGAACCCAGTGTCAAGTGTGTCCCATTGTCAGGGCGCAGGCCGGGGTCCGGAAACTTCCGAGACAGGTGAAAGGGCCTAAAGGAGAATCTACCTGTCTTTCCTGAATACCGCGTGGGGCGATGAAATCAGTTCTTTCATCTTCGCCTCGGTGATCTTTTCTTCCTGACCTTTTTTCCGCGCATACGCTTCATTGATTTTGGCGATGAGTTCTTTATTGTCACACGGCTTCATCAGGTAATCGAACGCCCCGAGCTTCATTCCCTCGATAGCGGTTTCAACCGTGGCATGTCCGGTCAGCATGACCACTTCGGTCAGCGGTTTCATCCGCTTTATTTCCCGAAGGGTCTCGATGCCGTCCATGCCCGGCATGGCCACATCGAGGATCACCACGTCGATTTTGCTGTCTTTGATTTTTTCCACAGCCTCGCTGCCGCTGAAACAGGTCTGGACATGGTAATCCCGGATGGACAGCCGTTCAGCGATTATTTCGACAAAACTTTCTTCATCATCGACGATCAGAATCTTCGGTACCATGAACAGACCTCCTTATGGGTTCATATGCGCTGTCGCTTTTGACGTTAATATACGATTTGACGCTCGGAAATCCAACCTGTTTCATCTATTGAACTCACTTTTTCTTTTCCGCCTGCCAGAGCCGTTCCTTTTCTTCCATGGGCATTTCCGACAGCCGGATATCCTGCTGCCGGGCCGCCTCTTCGATCGCATGAAACCGGGTGGTAAATTTCCGGTTGCTTTGGCGCAGGGCCGATTCCGGGTCGACGCCGAGCATGCGGGACAAATTGACCACTGAAAATATCAGGTCCCCGATTTCCGCGGCGATCGCATCGGGTGCTGCATCTCTGACGGCTTCGACCACCTCATCGAGCTCCTCCCGGACTTTGTCCACCACCCCTTCGGCACTGTCCCAGTCGAATTTCACCCGGGCGGCCGCCGTCTGGATTTTCAATGCAAACAGCAGTGCCGGCAGCGTTTCGGGAATACCGTCGAATATGGACCGGCGATTTTCCTTACCGCTTTCTTTCCGTTTGAGCCGCGCCCAGTTCCGGACAACCTCATCGGTTCCTTCCACCTTCACGTCGCCGAAAACGTGGGGGTGACGGTAAATCAGTTTGTCGCCCAGCCGATCGATCACGTCGGCCATGGTAAACTCATTGTCTTCCTTGGCAATAATGCTGTGAAACACGACATGGAGCAAAACATCGCCGAGTTCCTCCAGCATCTCATCGGCATTTTCATGTTCCACGGCATCGACGAGCTCGTATACCTCTTCGATGAGCCCCTTGACCATGCTTTTATGATTCTGCTCGGCATCCCACGGGCAGCCGTCCGGACCCCGAAGCGTTTCCATGATCCGGATCAACCGGTCCATTTCCTTCATATGACGATCCTCAACTTGGAATTGCTTGTGTGATAAATTTACGTATCCTAAGAAATGAGAGAGCTTTGGTCAATGGAAGAAAAAAAACGAGCGGATTGTTCGTAACTCCCCCTTTACAAAAGAGGGATTTTTTTTTATAGCTTCTCATCGGATTGACACATCCATCAATAAGTATTCAAAAATAGTAACCTATCCATTGCAGCAAACACTATCGGCAAGGAGGATACCGGACATGATCTATGTCGAGAATCTCACCAAATACTACCATGACTTCTGTGCGGTGGATCATCTCAACCTTGAAGTCAGCAAAGGGGAAGTCCTCGGACTGCTCGGGCCTAATGGCGCCGGCAAAACCACCACCCTTAAAATGATGACCGGATTTTTCCCTCCCACAAAAGGCGGCATTCGGGTCAAAGACTATTCCATGGACGAAAATCCATTGGAAATCAAGCAGATGATCGGCTACCTGCCGGAATCGGCGGCGTTTTACAAGGACATGCTGGTCTATGATTACCTCACGTTTGTGGCCAAAATCCGGGGCATCCCGCCCGGTGACCGGATCAATCGCCTCCGGGAACTTTCTGACCTGTGCGGGCTAAACGAGATCATGCACAAGGCCATCGGGGAGTTGTCCAAGGGGTTGAACCAGCGCGTAGGCCTTGCCCATGCCATGATGAACGATCCGGAAATCCTGATTTTAGACGAACCCACCCAGGGTTTGGACCCGAACCAGATCGTGGAAATCCGGAACCTGATCAAAAAAATCGGCGAAGAAAAGACGGTCATCTTCTCCACCCACATCCTAAGCGAGGCGGAAGCCACCTGCGACCGCATCGTCATCATCAACCGGGGCAAAATCGTCGCCGACGGCACCACTGAAATGCTTAAACAGAATGCCGGCGCCGGCACCCTACTCCACCTGAGCCTGCGGCATGCGGAACTCGAAGACGTGCGCCTGAAACTCAAAACCATCGACGGCGTCGATGCGGTGCGCAAGGCAGCGGTCGAAAATGACAGCGATCTTTCCGTCACCGTCGTCTGCCGAACCGGCCACGACCTGCGGGAGGCGGTCTATCAGAAGATCAAGACCACCGACTGGATCATTGTCGATTTCCACCAGGAAACCGGCACCCTGGAGACCATCTTCCGGGATCTGACGAATGTGGGCCAGCGGGTGAATTGAGACGAACCGATTAAGATTAAGAGCAAGATTAAGATTAAGATTAAGATTAAGAGCAAGAGCAAGAGCAAGAGCGGGCACTGACGTTTATTAATTTCAAATACTTACAAGGAGAGTGGTATGCGGCAGTTTCCCCATATCCTGAGAAAAGAGTTTTCCGATTATTTCGTCTCTCCCATCGCCTATATCGTGATCTCGATCTTTCTGGTGATCACCGGCTGGTTTTTCTTTTCCACTTTTTTTCTCTACAACCAGGCAAGCTTACGGAACTTTTTTTCCCTGCTGCCGCTTATTTTTGCATTTGTCATCCCGGCGATCACGATGCGGCTGTTTTCAGAGGAACTCGACCTCGGCTCCTATGAGGTGCTGCTGACCATGCCGGTAAATTATACGGACATTATCGTCGGCAAATTCGCCGCAGGCGTCGTGATGACCGCCGCCATGCTGCTGCCGACCCTGCTTTACCCGATATCGATCGCGTTTGTGGGCGATCTCGACTGGGGGCCGGTCATCGGGGGTTATGTCGGGGCCATCC
>JAGXHH010000137.1 GCA_024636355.1 Desulfobacteraceae bacterium
CCGGGTCCATCTGGTAGGTCCGCCGGTCGCCGAATTGCGGGGCGGAATGGGCCGCTTCACGGAACGGGCCATAGTAGGCGGAACAATACTTTGCGGCATACGACATGATCGGCACGGTCGGAAACCCGCTTTCATCGAGCGTTTCCCGAATGAATCCGATCCGGCCGTCCATCATGTCCGACGGGGCCACCATGTCGGCGCCGGCTTCGGCGTGCGACAGGGCGGTGCGGGCCAGCAGGTCAAGCGATGCATCGTTGTCGATTTCGCCTTTATCCACCATCCCGCAGTGTCCGTGGTCGGTGTACTGGCACAGGCAGACATCGGTGATCACGGCCAGTCCGGGGACTTTTTCCTTGATCGCACGGACCGCTTTCTGGACAACGCCGTCTTTGGCGTACGCCCGGGTGCCCAGGGGATCTTTTTTATCGGGTATGCCGAACAGGACTGTCGCCGGAATGCCGAGATCACTGGCGGCTTTGGCGGTTTTGACCAGGTTGTCGACGGAAAGCTGATATTGTCCCGGCATCGATTCGATCGGATTTTTCACATCCTTGCCGCCAATGGCAAAAAGGGGCAGGATCAGGTTGTCCGTTGTCAGCCGGGTTTCACGGATCATGCGCCGAAACGCATCATTTGCCCGGAGGCGCCGGGGTCGGTAATCCGGAAATTGCATGGGGTTATCCTTTGATTTCTTCGTCTGTCAGGTAACATGCCGGATCGGGCGCCCAGACATCGCCGGTGACCGCTTCGGCGCGGACACGAAAGTTGCCGCCGCAGACATCGAGCCAGCGGCATTCGGCACAGCGGCCGGTCACGTACTTTTTCTTATCCTTGAGCCGGGAGAGCAGCGGGTCGGACATGTCGGACCAGATTTCCGAAAACGGCCGGTTGCGGACGTTGCCGAAACTGTGGTGCCGCCAGAACTGATCCGCATGGACCTCACCGTTCCAACTGATGCAGCCGATGCCGCGTCCGGAACTGTTGCCTTCGTTCATCTGCAGCAATTCGAGCACTTCGGCCGCCCGTTCGGGGTCTTCCTTCAGCAGCCGCATGTACAGGTACGGCCCGTCGGCATGGTTGTCGACCGTGAGCACTTCCGTCGGTTTGCCCTTATCGTGGAGCCGTCGGGTCCGGTCCATGATCAGGTCGACCACGCGACGGGTTTCCTCGTGGGGGAGATCGTCATTGACCAGCGTTGATCCGCGGCCCGCATAAACGAGATGGTAAAAGCAGATCCGGGGGATTTCCATTTCTTCGAGCAGGTCGAAAAGCCCGGGTATCTCTTCGGAGTTGAACTTGTTTATGGTAAAGCGCAGGCCGACCTTGATGCCGGCAGCCTTGCTGTTGCGGATGCCTTCCAGGGCGGCGTCGTATGCACCGTCGACACCGCGGAAGCGGTCGTTGACCGCTTTCATGCCGTCCAGGCTGATGCCCACATAAGAAAGCCCGATGTCTTTTAACACCTTGGCGGTTTCCGGGGTGATCAGGGTGCCGTTGGTGGAGATGACCGCGCGCATTCCCTTTTTTACCGCATAGCCGGCAAGTTCGGGCAGGTCTTCGCGCATCAGCGGTTCTCCGCCGGAAAATAAGAGCACCGGGGCTCCCATTTCTGATAGATCATCGATTACCGCCTTCCCCTCGGCCGTGGAAAGTTCATCTTCGTCCTGCCGGGTCTTGGCATGCGCATAGCAATGGATGCACTTGAGATTGCACCGGCGGGTGATGTTCCAGACCACCACCGGGCGCTTGTCCGCGGAAAACTGGAGCAGGTGGGACGGCAGTTCTTTGGATTGCCGGCCGTAGCGCAGGGCGTCGGAAGGTTCGACAGTGTTGCAGTAGAGTTTTGAAATACCAATCATGTTTACCTCATTGGAATCATCTGCAACGGGCGTTTCAGCGAGTTCATTTCGCATTCAAGCAGGGGATGTCCGTAATACGGCGGCGCACTGTTTTACATGCGCCGCCGTAATGTCAGATGACATCTCTCTTTGTTTTGAAACTGTTTTGAAACGCTGTTGCGAGCGGTTTTTTGTCTGTTACAGGGACTCCGGGTAGGCATCGTCAGGCGCAGTGATGGCGCCCAGGCCCGCCGCCAGGTCCTCTTCATTAGTGGATCTGTCTGCCTCCGTGAGGTTGTGTTTCTTGAACTCGCTGGTAATCAGGCGATCGAGAAACGCCTCCGGGTTTACCAGGGCGTCTTTCGGGAGGAAAAACCGATTTTTGCCCGTTTTATCCCGAAGCAGTTTCAGCCCGTATTCAAAATCGTTGGAGAGTTTATGATAAATCAGATCGATATTCAATGAATGATTTGCCATCTGTTCCGAAATATAATCAATGGCATCCTCTTCAAGCACGATGTTGAGGTCGTGCTTGTTATAAAAATCGATCTCGATCCGCTTGATCTGGTCATAATAGGACTTGATCTTCCGAATCGCCGTGCCGATTTCGACCACGTACGCATAGTAGTAATCCGCTACCCGATCGATCCGGTAAGCCGACAGGGGCAGTCCGTGCTGCTCAGAAAGCTTCTTCCGGTTTTCCTTGAGGTAATCGATCAGCGCTTCCCGGTTGCTGCCGGCAATTGTATCGAAAGCCGCATCACGCTCCACGGCGCCAACGCCGGAAAGCCATTTGTTGAGGATTTTTTCCGGATTTTCGATGACTTTGGATGTCACGGGAAACCGCTTGATGTTCATTGACGGCAACCGCGTTTCAAAAGGAATCAGCGCCTGTTCAATGACGCTGACCAATCCCCGGGCACCGGTGTTTTCATCACGAGCCCGTGCGGCCATGATGTGCAGCGCCTCATCGGAAAATCGGACATCGATCCCATAGGTGGCGAAATCAAGGCGTTTGCTCAGGATTACCGGGTTGTTTGGATTTTTCAGAATGGTGTACAGGTCCTCTTCCGTCAGGCGTTCGAAAATCGATCGTACCGGCAGTCGGCCGATAAATTCCGATTCAAACCCGAACTCCACCAGGTCTTCGGCTTTGGCCTGGCTGAGGAGGCCCGCCTCGTTTTTAGGCAGCCCGATCCTGGAGCCGAACCCGATACCCTGATCGATGGTCCGCTTTTTAATGATCTCCTGGAGAGGGCCGAATGCACCGCTGACAATAAACAGGATGTTTTTCGTGTTGACGGACCGTTTTTCCCGTTTCCCGGTTTTTCGAAACTGTTCGACTTCCTGGATCATCGAAATGGGATCATGCGGGACCTTCAGCTCCACTTCGGTTTCTTCCATCGGTTTCAACAGTGCCCGTTGAACCCCCGTACGGGATACATCGGCGCCGTAATGCCCATTGCTCGAGGCGATCTTGTCAATTTCATCTATATAAATGATCCCGTACTGAGCCAGATCGATGTCATTGTCGCTCTCCCGTACCAAATCGCGCACGAGATCCTCCACGTCGCCCCCGACGTAACCCGTTTCACTGAACTTGGTGGCATCGCCCTTGACGAAGGGTACGCCGAGTTTCTGGGCGATCAGTTTGATCATGTAGGTTTTGCCCACGCCGGTGGGACCGATCATGATGATGTTGTTTTTGATCCGTCCCTGGAATTCGCTGCTTGCCGCCCCGGCGATTTCCTGGTGCCGGATGCGGTTGAAATGGGTGCATATTTTGGTGGCAAGGATCTGTTTTGCCTGATCCTGTTTAATGATGTACTGGTCGAGATAGCTGATGAGTTCTTCAGGGCGCAGGTCGAAATCGATCACGCCTTTGTTGCGAGCGGTGCTGGGCGGATCCTCCGATCGCTCATCCTGCGGCACGACAATCGGTGATACGACTTTGACCTGGCCTCCGTATTTCTTGGTAAGAAATTCGGTGATTTCTTTTTCGATCTCTTTTGGATTCGGTATGTTTACATTACGTTCTTTCATAGCGTCCATACTATACCCATTTACCTTTATTTTACAAGAATAGGGTCACATCCGAAGCCGTTTTCCTCTATTCAAACGGAAAGTTGCCGGTTTGAAATGACCCGCATTAAAAGACTGTTTGAATATAAGCATCATTTTCTTGTGATCAAGAAAGTTTGCCTCGGACTTTTTCGGCCGTTATATTTCAAATACAAGAAACACGGGCTTAAATCTTTGAAATGCAAACTTAAAAGGAGGCAATCATGAGTGAGAGTGTGTACAGGTTCATCGAAATGGTCGGTACCAGCAAGACGTCGTGGGAAGAGGCTGTAATGAATGCGGTGCAGACAGCTTCCAAATCCGTGCGCGACACCCGGGTCGCGGAAGTAAAAGATCTGGACGTCAAGATCGAAGGAGGCAAAGTGGTTCTGTTCCGGGCAGTGGTCCGGCTTTCATTCAAGTATCAGTCCGAATAAATCGACAGGCGATCAAGGGATATTTGAAGAAAAGTGGCGGAAGGGGCTTTTCCGTCGGAGAGAAATTTTATCACACCCATACCCCCGCAGAGTGCGGAAACGTATATTTCGCACTCTGCGGGGGTATCAAATACAGAAACCGGAATAGTTAATAGACCCCGAAATCCTTTTTCCCGCCTTGTATGGCCCTGAGGTATTCCGGTATGAACCTTTTGCCGGCTTCAGCCGGCCGTGTTTTTATTTTTTGTTGAATGTTTCCGATGTGCTTCCGGATATCCGATTTCAATTCTTTTTCATATTTCAACATTGAAATAATCGACTCATTGAGAGCCTGGTCCCGATGATCGGCAGAACTGAATAAAACGGTGGTCAGCATGGTTTGGACGGTGGTGAGCGTGTTGATTTTGCTGTCCAGCAGTTCCATATTCTTCTTGATGGCTTCGAGCGTCTTCATCTTCATGAGGCAATATTAAAAACTTGTTTTTGGAGTTAAGAAATTGAGCCGGGGTGTACCGGCTCCCGGACCTTTAAAAGGGGCATGTCCTAATCGGAGATCTTGAAGATTTAGAACATTACGGCGTTCGGCGAAAAAAGAAATTGACTTCTTTTAAGGAATTCTTCAGCAAGAATCAAGTAGTTTTTTTCTTTTTTTAAAAGCCAAGGAGTAGTAAAGAAAAAAATGCCCTCTGTTTGCGGCCTGTTGCCGAAAGGATCACCGGGGAAGAGGTTCAGAAAAAAAAATATCTGGGTACCCGCTTCGCTCCAGTAATTATCAATTCGCAATTGGCAATTCACTATTCACAATTTGCCTTTGATTAATCTTCCGAATTAATTGCGAATTGTGAATAGCTAACTTTGAATTGCGAATTAAAGAAGATGCCACTGGAGTTTTCCGGATAACCAATAAAGATCATTGAGATGTGTGGGGTGGGGTAAGCGGAAATAAATATCCTGGCCCAGAGGACCAGGTTTTGGTTGTCCCTGAAAGGGGCTTTATTCGGCTGGTTCGTTAGAAAAGAATCCAGAATACAGGAGCCAGGAGCCAGAAGGTATTCGGATGTCGCTTCGCTCCGGCATATTCACTATTTGATTGAGCCGAAGGCGAATCCTTATTCTGGATTCTGAATTCTGGCTCCTGGATTCCCTGCTTGATGAATTCAGGCATAGCCATTTGCCTCTGACCTGGCCCGGAGGAGCAGGTTTTTAAAATCGAATAAAAATACATCTCAAATGGAGACGCGGAGGGAAATTACAGATGGACCGATTCAAAAATCGCGAAGAAGCCGGAAAGCATCTTGCACAATCCCTTAGTAACTATGCCGGAAAAAATATCATTGTGCTCGCACTTCCCCGGGGCGGCGTTCCCGTTGGCTTCGAGGTCGCAAGGGCGCTTGAAGCACCATTTGATGTATTTCTGGTCCGCAAACTCGGGGCCCCGGGTCAGGAAGAACTGGCAATGGGGGCGATCGCCCAGGGAAATTACCGGGTGTTAAACGAGGACGTGGTGCGGATCATGGGAGTCAGCGAAGCCGAAATATCGGAGATACAGGAAAAGGAACTCCAAGAACTCAACCGCCGCCTGCGCGTGTACCGGGGGGAACGGCCGGAACCCGAACTGTCGGGCAAAACGGTGATCCTCGTCGACGACGGCCTGGCGACCGGGGCCAGCATGCAGG
>JAGXHH010000138.1 GCA_024636355.1 Desulfobacteraceae bacterium
ATCGCCGAGGGAACCCCCGGGGAGATCCAGGAAAACCCGGAAGTAATTGCGGCTTATCTGGGAGAGTAACATGCTGCGCCTGGTAAACGTCAACAGCTATTATGGTTTGGTCCACGTACTCAAGAACGTGTCGATGCACGTGGGGCAGAGTGAAGTGGTGACTATTATCGGGGCCAACGGCGCCGGCAAGACGACCACCCTCCGGGCGATCAGCGGATTGCAGCCGGTTCGCAGCGGTAAAATTTATTTCGAAGAAACCGATATCACCGGAATGCCGGCGGAAAAGCTGGTGAGCCTTGGTATCGGACATGTTCCGGAAGGCCGTCAGATATTCCGCCCCATGTCCGTTTATGACAACCTTGAAATCGGCGGTCACCTGATTTACCGGCATCACGGCAAAAAACAGCTTCGCTCCGATATTGAAAAAATGTTTGACATGTTTCCGGTGCTGCGGCAGCGTCGCAGTCAGTATGCCGGAACGCTTTCAGGCGGCGAGCAGCAGATGCTCGCTATTGCAATGGCCCTTATGCCCCGACCCAGACTGCTGCTCCTCGATGAACCGTCCATGGGACTTGCCCCGATAATCGTCAAAGAGATTTTTGCCACCATTTCGCAGTTCCAGAGGGAACAGAACCTGACGGTACTCCTGATTGAACAAAATGCCAATGCCGCCCTGAAGATTTCCGACCGGGGGTATGTTCTTGAAACCGGGCGTATTATCATTGAAGAAGATGCCGCTGCGCTGATGACCAATCCGGAGGTCAAGCGGGCCTATCTCGGACGGGAGCAAAAGGAGATCTGGGAATAAGATGAACAACGGATTGCATCACACGCTATTCGGAACCAACCCGAAAGTACGGGGGGAAATTCGATGACCTACTGGAACCAGACAATTGAGTGCATGGATCGGGAGGCGATCGCCCAGGGTCAGCTCGAAGGATTGCAGGCCACGCTCAACCGGGTCTACAAGAACGTACGCCACTATCGCAAACTTTTCCGGGAAATCGATTTCATGCCCGAAGACGTGCGATCGCTCGATGAGTTCCGGCAGCTTCCGTTTCTTACCCGCCGGGACCTGAGCCGGAATTATCCCTATGACATGTTTGCCGTGCCTTTGCGTGAAGTCGTCCGCCTGCACACCACCGCATTTAATTTCGAGGAACCGGTAGCCGTCGGATTTACCGCCAACGACATGAAGAACTGGGCGGAACTGACCGCACGAAACCTGGCAGCCGTCGGTGTGACCAAAGACGACGTGCTGCAGATTGCCCTGACGTTCGGCATCATGTCGGGTCCCTTCGGTATCCAGGCCGGCGCCGAACGGATCGGTGCTTCGGTCATTCCCATGTCGGCCGGCAAACTGCGTGAGCAGGTCAAAATCATGCGCGATTTTAAGACCACGGTGCTTATCTCCACGCCGACAGTGGCTCTGGGTCTGATCCGGGCCATGGAAAAGCTTGATATTGATCCCCACGGACTGACCCTGAAATGCGGGGTATTCGGGGCGGAACCCTGGGCCGAGTCTACCCGCAGGGAAATCGAGGACCGGCTTCATATTACGGCGACCGATACATACGGCCTGACCGAGGTGTTCGGACCGGGTGTGGCCTGGGAATGCCCGGCCAAAAACGGCCTGCACATTGCCGAAGACCACTTCATTGCCGAGATTATCGACCCGGTTTCCCTGGAACCGCTTCCGCCCGGAACCGAAGGGGAGCTCGTTGTCACCACCATTGCCAAAGAGGCCTTCCCGCTGATACGGTTCCGGACCGGAGATCTGACCCGGATCGATTATACTCCTTGTGAATGCGGCCGCACCCATTGCCGGATTTCCCGCATTTTCAAACGGTGCGACGACGTACTCGTCGTTCGCGGAACCAGTGTGGCGCCGGAACAGATCGGGCGTATCCTGAACCAGATCAGCGGTTTCACGCCGAATTTTCAATTGATGGTTGAGCGTATCGAGGACCGGGACCAGTTGTTCGTCTTAATCGAGGTCACGGACCGGTATTTTTTTGACCAGATGCGCAAACAGCGGCGGTTCGTCGAGCACCTGCATCAGCAGTTGTCGGAGTTCATGGGGTGGGAAATCAATGTCCGGCTGGTAGAACCCGGAACGTTTGATTCGAATCGGCCCGTGGTGGACAAACGCCGGTTTGATGTTGATCCGGAGCCGTAGGGCCGATCTTTTCGCAAACTACGGATTCTCCTGTTGAATGTATAGGCGAATATGCGATATGTAACGATTAATCGAAAACTGGCAGCAATAAACCCTCTTGTAACCCTATTGAAAGGAGTTAGAAATGACAGCGAAATTAATTATGGGAACCGAAATCCGGGAGGAAATCCTGGAGGAAATTACGAAGGAAGTCAGCCAGATCAAGGAAAAGCACGGCGTAGTGCCGGGCCTGGTCACGATTCTAATCGGTGCAAACCCCGCATCCATGTCGTATGTGACCTTGAAGATCAAAACCGCGGAACGGGTCGGCTTCCATGAAGTTCAGGATTCTCAGCCGGCAGACATTTCCGAGGCCGATCTGCTGGCATTGATCGACAAATACAACAAGGACGATTCCATCAACGGCATCCTCGTTCAACTCCCCCTTCCCAAGCACATCAATGAGAAAAAGGTGTTAAACGCCATCGATCCGGACAAGGACGTCGACGGCTTCCATCCGGTCAACGTCGGCCGTTTGATGATCGGCGGTTCGGAAGTGAAATTTCCGCCCTGCACCCCGGCAGGCATCCAGGAAATGATCGTGCGCGCCGGCGTGGAAACCAGTGGTGCGGAAGTCGTGGTAGTCGGCCGGTCGAATATCGTCGGCAAACCGATTGCCAACATGATGGTGCAGAAAGGTCCCGGCGCCAATTCGACGGTGACCATCGTCCATACCCGCACCAAGGACCTGGCAGCACATTGCAAGCGTGCCGATATCCTGATCGTTGCCGCGGGGGTTCCGGGCCTGGTCAAACCCGAATGGATCAAACCGGGTGCCTGCGTTATCGATGTCGGGGTCAACCGGGTCGGTGAAAAGGTCAGCGAAAAGACCGGCAAGACGGTTGCCATCCTGAGAGGCGACGTCGATTTCGATGCGGCCAAGGAAATTGCCGGCTCCATTACACCGGTTCCGGGCGGTGTCGGTCCCATGACCATCACCATGCTGATGAAAAATACGCTCAATTCGCTGAAATTCAGACTGGGTCTCATGTAAACCGCTGAAGCGACAAGTCAGTTAGAAATAAGTTATTCAAAAAGCTGGAAATAACCATGTGTACGATTTTTTTGTCCATGGTTGTTTCCAGCTTTTTTTAGTTACGGGAGGACGGAAGCCTGCGAAAAAATGGAAACAAAATAATCGCAGCCATTAAAAGACATGCGATTTGATTGACAAAAAAATCATGTTTATACTATAAGGAAGGTGTTCAAACCATTAAAACTATTGAAAGTTGTTCAGGTAATACGGGTAGGTTCATTGTTGCATTCCAAATGACGCCAGGCAGTAACATATGAAGTTTTCGCCTGCGTATATATGTCCGTTGATAAAGGAGCCGATAACGAAGCCGGCGGACGCGGTCCTCACTGGAATGTGACATGGAATAAGTCGGGGCAAACAGGGGGCTTGACGAATGGCGGACGGATACACACTATGGGATGACAAAGATTGCAATTGCCGGTTGAACGCCGGGAAATTTGCACGAGCGGTGATCTCCGGCATTATTATGGTGGCCTTGAGCCTGTCGATCATTACTCTGGTTGCAGGCTTCTTTGAGTACAATCGGCTAAAGGAGTATCATTCCCGCTACCTGGATCAGCAAACGGCAATCGCCGGTTTGCAGAAAAAACTCGAGATGCGGAAATCCCAGATTGAGTCGCTTTCCGGAAAGCTTCGCGCACTGGAAACGGAATTTATTGAATTATCATTGTTTGAGCGAAATATTCGGGATATCTCCGGTGTTGAACATTTTTCCGGTCGCTTGAGCCTGTTCGGCATTGGCGGTGAATTTCCGGAGGGGATCGATCCGGAAGAAATCGTCTGGCAGCAACCGGATAACCTGGTACAGGTTATCGACGGTAGAATTTCGAAGTTAAATGATGCCGCTGCCCGTCGTTCCCAGAGTCTGCAGGCGCTGTATGAAATTCTAAAAACACAGCAGGAAGTGCTGGCGGTTACGCCATCGATTGAACCGGTCGAAGAAGGATGGATTTCATCCTGTTTCGGGTATCGGGAATCACCGTTTACCGGGCACCGGGAGTATCATACAGGAGTCGATATTGCCATCCGGCACGGATCCCCTGTAAGGGCGACGGCAAACGGGGTAATCCAGTTTTCCGGCACCCGGGGAAATCTGGGAAAACTCGTTGAAATTGATCATGGATATGGTATTGTGTCCAGGTACGGCCATTTAAGCACGTTACTGGTAACGGAAAAGCAGGAGATCAGTAAGGGAGACATCATTGCGGAGACCGGCAATACCGGCAGAAGCACCGGACCGCATCTGCATTATGAAGTTCGTTTCAACGGCATCCCGATGAATGCTGAAATGTATATGCCCCAATACCTCGCGGAAAATACCATGGACTGAGTACGCCGAGCGGACACATTTCGGCATCAAACCCCGTGATACAGCAGCGGCTTTACCGCATGTATAACCAGGCCGTCCTTCCACGGGTGGCCGGTTGCCTGCCTGATGCAAAAAAAATCTATAAATATAAAGAGGTTTGTTAACGCTTATGAGCATGAGTCCCGTAGGCAATTTCCTTACGAGAATTTTTGGCAGCAAAAATGATCGGGAACTCAAAAAGCTGTATCCGGTAGTTGATGCCGTAAATAGCCTGGAACCCGGAATTTCCGCATTGAGCGACGAAGCCCTTGCGAATCGGACCGACGTGTTTCGATCCCGCCTGAAGAACGGGGAATCGATCGACGATCTGCTTCCGGAGGCGTTCGCCGTCGTCCGCGAAGCCGCAAAGCGGACGTTGAACATGCGCCATTTCGACATGCAGATCCTGGGTGGCCTTGTCCTGCACCAGGGAAACATCGCTGAGATGAAAACCGGTGAAGGCAAAACCCTTGTCGCCACACTGCCGATCTATCTCAACGCGCTTTCCGGAAAAGGCGCCCACGTGGTTACCGTAAATGATTATCTCGCCCGTCGCGATGCGGAATGGATGGGCCAGATCTACCGATTCCTCGGACTGACGTTTGGGACCATCGTCCACGGAATGACCGATGAGCAGCGCAAAGCGGCTTACGGGGCCGATATCACCTACGGCACCAACAACGAATTCGGGTTCGATTACCTGCGCGACAACATGAAATTCGATCATGAGTCGCTTGTCCAGAGAGACCTCAACTTTGCCATCGTAGATGAAGTCGACAGCATCCTGATCGATGAAGCCCGGACCCCGCTGATCATTTCCGGACCCGCGGAGAAATCGACCAGTCTGTATTACGATGTCAACAACATCGTTCCCTATCTGAAAGCCGAGGAACATTATACCGTTGATGAAAAGGCCCGCTCGGTCACTCTCACGGATGAAGGGGTGGCGCGGTCGGAAGAACTGCTCAAGGTTGACAATCTCTATGATTCCAAACATATCGACCTGCTGCATCATGTCAACCAGGCATTAAAAGCCCATGCACTTTTTAACCGGGATGTGGATTACATCGTCAAGGATGGCGAAGTGATCATTGTCGATGAGTTCACGGGAAGGCTCATGCCGGGGCGGCGCTACAGTGAAGGGTTGCACCAGGCGCTGGAGGCCAAGGAAAAGGTTAAGATCGCCAATGAAAACCAGACATTGGCCACTATCACATTCCAGAACTTTTTCCGGATGTACGACAAATTGAGCGGCATGACCGGTACGGCGGATACCGAAGCCGAGGAATTCAAAAAGATATACGATCTCGATGTCATTGTCGTGCCGACCAATGAACAGATGATCCGGGAAGACTCTCCCGATGTCATTTATATGACCAAACGGGAGAAGTATGATGCGGCCATCGAGGAAATCATCGAACTCAACAAGAT
>JAGXHH010000014.1 GCA_024636355.1 Desulfobacteraceae bacterium
ACCCGCCACCGGGTACGCGAGATTGAAAGCGAGGCAAACGATACCTTCAAGGATCTCAAAAAACTGCTCACCGGCAGGGGAATTAAAAAACAGGAAAAAGCCCTGATCGCCGGCGCCAAACAGGTTGAAGAGATCCTTTCCACATTTTTCGGCCAATGCCTTGGCTGGATTTCCGCCCCGAAACACCTGCCGCCCCCGGACGACGCGCCCGCCGAAATGGTCTGGTACCGATTGTCCGAACCGCTGTTCCAGACACTTGACGTTTCCGGCACAAACGCACCCCTTCTCCTGGTGCGCACCCCTGAGATCGGCACATGGCAGCCGGCCGACGGGTTTGCCGACGGCTGCAGCCTGCTGGTCCCGTTCCAGGACCCTGAAAATGTAGGGGCGGTGATCCGATCCGCCGTTGCATTCGGCGCCAAACGCATTATCTTACTGGCCGAATCCGCCCATCCGTATCATCCCAAAGCGATCCGGGCCTCGGGTGGGGCCGTGCTCCATGCCGAACTCTTCCAGGGGCCGCCATTGAAGCAACTGCCGCCCGATTTGCCGATCGTTCCCCTTTCGGCCGAAGGAACGGATATTGCCGGGTTTGATTTTCCACCGGCATTCGGACTGCTTGCCGGAATCGAAGGCCCCGGCCTGCCGGAACAGTTGCGCCGACACGCCGTGTCGATTCCCATAAGCATGGAAGTCGAATCGCTCAATGCGGCCACAGCAGCGGCAATTGCCCTGTATGTATGGAAGGTAAAGGCGAGGAACCAGGAGCCAGGAGCCAGGAGCCAGGAGCCAGAAGAAATTCAGAATCCAGAATCCATGAGCCAGAATCCAGAATAAAGGCAAGCTGTTGACAGGCATGTGGCAGCAAAAATCTGAACCACAAAGACACAAAGAGCACAAAGAATGCTTGATTTTTTGGATGTCATTTATTATCCGCCCTTCTTCTTTGTGGCCTTTGTGCCTTTGTGGTTAAAAAGAGCATTTACGCGCTATCAATCAAACTGGCAGCTCATAAACAGTTTCTATCTTCCGGTTCCTTGATTCTGACCCTGGCTCTTTTAAATTCTGGATTCTGGATTCTGGCTCTTTAACTCAGGAGCCAGGAGCCAGAATAAAGGTCAAGCTGTTGACAGGCATGTGGCAGCAAGAAGCTGAACCACAAAGACACAAAGAGCACAAAGAAGGCCTGATTTTTTGGATGTCATTTATTATCCGCCCTTCTTCTTTGTGGCCTTTGTGCCTTTGTGGTTAAAAAGAACATTTACGTGCTATCAATCAAACTGGCAGCTCATAAACAGTTTCTATCTTCCGGTTCCTTGATTCTGACCCTGGCTCTTTTAAATTCTGGCTCCTGGATTCTGGATTCTGAATTCTGGCCCTTTAACTTCTGGCTTCTGGATTCTGGCTTCTGGATTCTTCTTTAAAGGTTTTCCCCATGTTTCTCCCAACCACTAAAAACGAAATGATCTCCCTTGGCTGGGACGCGCTCGATGTTGTCCTGGTCGCAGGGGATGCCTATATCGATTCGCCCTACATCGGTGTGGCGGTGATCGGAAAATTTCTTTGTGCGGCCGGCTACCGGGTCGGCATCATTGCCCAGCCGGACGTTTCCAACGACCATGACATCACCCGCCTGGGCGAACCCGAACTCTTCTGGGGCGTCACTTCCGGCTGCATGGACTCGATGATCGCCAACTACACGGCAACCAAAAAGCGCCGCCAGCAGGACGACCTGACCGCCGGCGGCGAAAACATCCGGCGGCCCGACCGGGCGGTTATCGCGTATACCAACCTGATCCGCCGGTACTTCAAAGACACCCGGCCGATCGTCCTCGGCGGGATCGAGGCAAGCCTGCGGCGCATTTCACACTATGACTTCTGGTCCAACAGCGTCCGGCGCTCGATCCTGTTTGACGCCAAGGCCGACCTGCTGGTCTACGGCATGGGTGAAACTGCCGTTCTCGAAATTGCCGATCGCCTGCGGGACGGCCGACCGATAACCGGCATTGCCGGTACCTGCCATATCGCACGGGAAAAACCCGACGGGCTCCTCGAACTGCCGCCCCATGAAACGGTCCGCAGCGACAAAACCACTTTTGCGGAAATGTTTCATACCTTCTACCGGAACTGCGACCCGCTGACAGCATCCGGCATGGTCCAGCAGCAGGACACCCGCTTCCTGGTGCACAATCCCCCCCGGCCGCTGCCGGATACCGCCACGCTCGACCGGATCTACGAACTCGACTATGAGCGCGACGCCCAACCGGGGCACCGGGCCGAAGGCGCCGTTCGGGCGCTCGACACCATCCGGTTTTCCATCACCACCCACCGGGGATGCTATGGCGAATGCCATTTCTGCGCCATCGCTGTCCACCAGGGGCGCACCATCGTTGAACGCAGCGAAGCCTCGATCCTGAAAGAAGCGTCACTGCTGACCCGGCACCCGAAATTCAAGGGGACCATTTCCGATATCGGCGGCCCGACGGCCAACATGTACGGGATCGAATGTGCCATTAAACGAAAAAAAGGCGCCTGTGCGGACAAACGGTGCCTGACGCCGACGATCTGCCGGCACCTGCCGGTCCGCCACGGTCGGCAGATCGCTCTGTTGAAAGAAATACAGCGCCTCCCCGGGGTCAAACACGCCTTTATCGGATCGGGCATCCGTCACGACCTGATCCTGCACGACACCAAATCCGGCCCGGCGTACCTCGACAACCTCATCGCCCACCATATTTCCGGCCAGCTCAAGATCGCCCCCGAGCATTCGGAAAACCGCATCCTGGAACTGATGGGCAAGCCCCCGATCGAGCAGACGAAAGAATTTATCTCCCGGTTTGATCAGGCCAACCGGAAGCTCGGGAAAAAACAGTTTCTGACCCTCTATCTGATCGCAGCCTATCCGGGATGCACCACCGAGGAGATGCACCGGCTGCGGCAATTCGTTAAACAGACTCTCAAATTCACTCCCGAACAAATCCAGATTTTCACCCCATCGCCTTCCACCATGGCCACCCTCATGTATTACACCGGTCGCACCATTGACGGCCGCCGCCTCTTTGTCGAAACCGATCCGAAGAAGAAAGAAAAGCAGAAGCAGGTAGTGCTGGCCGGACCCGCAAAGCACCGAACCTGAGGCGAACAAAGCGGATTACGACGAATTGCATCAAGTTTGCTCCGGTTGCGGCAGGATATTATCTTGAAATAGAACAGCGCCGTTCTTGATGTTTTTTGTGCCTTTGTGCTTTTGTGGTTCAACCAGGAGGAATTTGCCATGAAATGGATGATCGGACTCCTTGCCGCCATGGGTATGCTAAGTGCCCTGAACGGATGCCAGATTGTCACCGTGCCGACTGCAACGGCCTATGACGTCACCCAGACAGTGGCCGTGGGCGGCTCCGCTCAGCCGCATCTGGTCTATTCCAAAAAAGAGCTCATTGAACTCAACGAGGAGATGGAAGCCGCCGGTGTGCCGGTTACGCTTGCCGATACTTACGAGCACGGCTACCTGATGCGGTTTCCGGAATCTTTGAAAAACGGGAGAACCAGCCATCTTGCCGGGGGCATTGAAACCACCAACACATACTTTCACCGGATACTTGCCGCTAAAAATGTGCCGGATGCGGGCAGCTACCTGGTGACCATGATTGAAACCGCCCAGGTGGAAGGATTCACCCTGTTTGCCATTGTTCATCGCCCCAAAAACGCCATCCGGGTGAAAAAGAAGCTCGACCCCTCGATTCTCCTTACGATTAAACCGACGGAGCCGGAATACTACATCCCCTATCGCCAGGAAGCCGACGGCAGGCGGCTCGATACCGTATACGACTGGGCGGCAGTCCCGAATGATTGTTTTGTCACACAGGAACAGCAGGCGCTCCTGCTCACCCTCATGTCAAACAAGGTCATCAAACAAGAGCGGGCTCCGAATTACTGGAAAGCCGAAGAAAAATGGCTTGCCGGCGACCACATGACCGTGGTGTTGGAGCAGGATGACGCGGTATGCGGCAAGCTGGGCCTGGAAAAAGGGACGACGATTCGACGAACCGATCCGTAAATGAGCAGGTCGCTCTTTACGACGCCATAAAGGCTTTACCGGTAATAGGGATACGGCCCCAGATGGCGACGGTAAAAAGGTCCGGGCCAGTACGGATCATAAAACGGGTCATAGAACGGGTCATAGTAAGGACCAGGACCATAGTAGTACCCGGGGCGCTCCACGGCTATCGACCACAGCTTGATGTACTCGCCGTTAATCTTGATCAGCGGATAGCGATATTTTCCGATCCGTGTCGGCTCCTGCTCCATCACCTTTCCGGCTACCGTGATCATACGCCCTTCCTCATAGATTTCCGGATCGAGGAACTTGTCGAAAACAGCTACGAAACGGCCTTCGGACCGGTCTTTCCCCTGGGGTTCATCCCTCGATGTCAACGGCGACTGGAGGATCAGAATCCGTGTCTGGTCCTGCCGGTTTTCTGTTTTCAGGATGTATCCCCCCCACACCACGGTTTTTCCGGTATAGGCGGCAGCATCTTCCATTACCTCCCTGAACGTCGCTTCGACCGCATCCTTCCGAATCTCTTTGGGAATTGACGAGCAGGCGGAAAGAATGAACAGCGGCACAAGACATGCCAACAGGTTTTTCCCACGCATTCCGGCACCTCTTATTTCGATTTTTAAAAGGACCGTCCCGAATTTCCTGTACGGAATCCGATCCCGTGATCTTCGTGAAAATCTTTTTTGCGTTGTACACCTTCAAGATAAAACAGGCAACGCCGAAGGACAAGCAACCGTGCCGTCACAGGCGGAAGAGACCTGCTGCCCCTCGTCCGGATTTGCCGGTTCCTCAAAGCCGTGAATCGTTTTTCGGATTGAACTTCTTTTTCAAATGATTATTGGTTAGTATAACACAATAAAGTAATCGAGAATTCTATCGGACTAAAAAACAGGTTCCAGAACTCGATTTTATTTAGTCCATGATCGATTTTTTATGGTTCTGCAGCCATTTTCAAAAACCGACAGGCAGCTTCTAAAACTGCCAATCCGCAAACGCCGCCAGGGGCTGTTAAATGACACTTGATTCTTGTATTTATTCGACCGGCCGTATCCGGGAGGTGCTGCTGATATCGATCACCATATTCTGCCTGGGCGGCTGCGGGGGGGTTCCCCGGTATTCCTATGACAGCATAAAATCCGAATACACCGGAATGGCGTGCCGGCAGCCGGCAGAATATCATGAAACCGCCGCAATGAACGAAACCCGCACACCGGCCTGCCGAATCGATTACCCCCTGACAATGCGGGACGCCCTTGATATTGCCCGCAAAAACAATGCCGATCTGGTACAGGCAGCCTGGCGCATCGAGCAATCCAGCGCCATGCTGGCGCTCGCCGATACCGGCTTCTGGCCGCAGGTCTCGTTTTATACCGAATACATGCAAGGCGACGCCCCGTCTGCCTACCTGTTTAAAAAAATCGACCAGCGGATGCTCTCGCCCGATGTCAATTTCAACGACCCGGGCTGGTTTGAAAATTTCGAATCGGGCCTCAAGGCCCGGATGAACCTGTTCAACGGCGGCAGGGATTACCTGGCGATCCAGATGGCCCGCCGGGATGTCGAAGTCTCCCGGCTCAACCGCCGGCAGATCGCAAACGACCTGACAGCGCAGGTGATCCGGGGATTTCATGATGCCCTTGCCGCCCGCGACTTCATCATTATCGCTGAGGAATCGGTCGCCACCGTCTCCGAGCAGCTCCGGATCATGCGGGTTCGCTACCAGGGGGGTGCGATCGTCAAAGCCGATCTGCTTTCCATGGAAGTCCGGCTGGCCCAGGCCCGCGAACAGCTCGTGTCGAGCCGAAACCGCTACCAGCTCGCCCGTGCCGCCCTGGCCAACCTGATGGGACTCGATCCTTCAATCCTTATGGAAAAAGACCAGCTCCTTGCGGACTCGGAAGCCGATCTTCCCGCCATACCCGAAGACTATGACACAGGCGTTGTCCAGGCCTTAAACCAGCGGCCCGAGCTGGCCCAGGTCCGGGAACAGCTGGTGAAATCCCGCATGGCCCTGGCTTCGGCAAAAACCGCCTGCTTTCCCCGGCTCGACCTCATGGGGAAGTATTACATGGATGACCCCGATGTGGATTACGATACGAGTCGGGACAACTGGACCACCGCACTTCAGCTCAATTGGGACCTGTTCACCGGCTTTTCCAGGCGGCCGCAGATTTACCGGGCCGAAGCAATGGTCCGTGAACTGCTCGCCGCCGATCGCCAGGCCGCTCTCGGCATCAAGCTCGACGTCAAGACCGCGTACTACAACCTGGAAGAAGCCCGCTCCCGCTACACGGTGGCGAAGAGCAGCGTGGAGAGCGCCGAAGAATCATTCCGCCTGGTGCGGGAACATTACCAGGGGGGCGCGGTGACCATCACCCGGTACCTGGAAGCCGAGCTCGACCGGAACCGGGCCCGCATCCGGGCCACGGCCGCCTATTACGACCAGATCAAGGCAAAGGCCGAAATTGCGCGGGCCATCGGGATGTGGGCGGCGCATCCTTAAATCTTATCGGGACAGTTTCGGATTCCTTTATCCGATCCTTTGTAGGGGCGATTCACGA
>JAGXHH010000139.1 GCA_024636355.1 Desulfobacteraceae bacterium
ACGCCCATGTACTTCTGCACCATGTCCATCCGGTCGACCGGATGGACATGGTGCAGAAGTACATGGGCGTTGACGGAATTGCCCCGGTGATAGACAGGCTCGGCGGCACGTCCTGGGAAAAGGTCAAATCCAAGGCGAAAAAATCGGTTGAAAAGATCGCCGGTGAACTGCTCCAGCTCTATGCTGAACGAAAAGTCAAAAAGGGGCATTCCTTTGGCGGCGACGACAGTTACTACAAGGATTTTGAGGCCGGATTCCCCTATGATGAAACCGAAGACCAGATGAAAGCCATCGAAGACGTCCTGGAGGATATGGAATCGCCGATTCCGATGGACCGGCTTATCTGTGGGGATGTGGGCTACGGCAAAACCGAGGTGGCTCTCCGGGCGGCTTTCAAGGCCGCAAATGATGGGAAGCAGGTGGCGATCCTGGTACCCACCACACTGCTTGCCGAGCAGCATGGCCGGACATTTGTCGAGCGATTTGCCAAATACCCGGTAGTGGTCGAATCGCTCAGTCGGTTTCGGAGCAAAAAAGAACAGCGTGAGATAATAGACCGGTTGAAAAAGGGGACGACCGACATTGTCATCGGCACCCATCGGTTGCTTCAGAAAGACATCGATTTCAAGGATCTCGGGCTGATCATTATCGATGAAGAGCAGCGGTTCGGGGTACGGCACAAGGAAAAACTGAAAAAACTGCGCAGCATGGTCGATGTCCTGTCGATGACGGCCACGCCGATTCCCCGGACCCTTCACATGTCGATGCTCGGTGTGCGTGACATCAGCCTGATTTCCACTCCGCCGGAATTGCGGCAGCCGATCCTTTCCTATATCAGTGAATTCGATGGAGCCGTGATCTCCGAGGCCATTGTAAAGGAGCGCGAACGCGGCGGCCAGATTTTTTTCGTGCACAACAACATTCACACCATCTGGAACATGGCCACATACCTGAAGGAGCTTGTGCCGGAATCCCGCATCGGGGTGGCCCACGGCCGCCTTGAAGAAGACGAACTCGAAAAGGTGATGTACAGGTTTGTCAATCAGGAGATCGATGTGCTGGTGACCACGACAATCGTCGAATCCGGGCTCGATATCCCGAATGCAAATACGATCATCATCAACCGTGCCGACCGGTTCGGCCTTTCCCAGATTTACCAGCTGCGCGGTCGGGTAGGCCGGGCACAGGAACAGGCCTATGCCTACCTGATTGTGCCCCAGGAGGCGGCGCTTACCCGCGATGCCCAGAAGCGGCTCAAGGTCCTGATGGAGCATAGCGACCTGGGCGCAGGATTCCAGATCGCCTTAAATGATTTAAGAATCCGGGGCGGAGGGGCCGCGCTCGGGGTTTCCCAGTCCGGCCACATCGCTGCGGTCGGATACGACATGTTCTTAAAGCTCATGGAAGATGCCGTCTCAACGCTTAAGGGTGAGCGGGTGGTCGAACCGCTGGAGCCCGAAATCAATGTGCCGATCTCGGTTTACATCCCTGAAACCTATATTCCCGATATCGACCAGCGGCTGTCGGCTTACCGCCGCCTGGCCAAAATGCAGGAGCTCAAGGAGGTTGCCGATTTCCGGGAAGAGCTTATCGATCGGTTCGGACAGCTGCCCCAGGAGATTGTCAACTTGCTGCTGAAGATCATGCTGAAGATCCTGGCCACCAGGGCAGGGGTCAAGCGGCTGGACCTGACCCAGGAGGCGCTTGTGCTGGCCTTTTCGGAAACTCATCAGAAACACCCGTACGGGGTGCTCGATTTGATCCAGTCGGATCCGAATCGTTACCGGTTTACGGCCGACCATACATTGATTGTGGGGCTGAACAGATCCGGGATCAACGGGCTGATGAATCAGAGCAAAAAAATCCTGATGGAAATTTCCAAATCTGTAAATCCGGATAGTTAATGCCGGCGCCAGTCGTCGGATGCAGGGGCTTATGCGTCATCGTGCAGGACTTTTGCAAAATGCCCCTTGAAGAAAATTGTAAATTGTGTTAATAGTTAAAAAATTTAGTCTTATAATTTCAAATAGTTTTGGCATATTGGCGAGAATATGGTGAGAACCTGAGAATCTGGTGAAAAACTGGTGAAAACCTCAATGATGAATATTGAAATGAGCAATAAAATGCGACGATGGACACGATTCGTGTTGTTTCTGGTGCTGTGCGGTTTTACGGTCGGGGCAATGTCGGCGTCGGCCGCGGAGCTGGTTGATCGTATCGTAGCCGTGGTCAACGAGGACATCATCCGGCTATCCGATCTGAACGAGACCTTTGCCCCGGTTGCCGAAAAAATCCGTTCCGAAGGGTATCCGCCGGAAAAAGACGCCGAGATAATTGCGGATGCCCGGAAGCAGGTGCTCGATGAAATGATCAACGAAACTCTGGCAGACCAGGAGATCGCACAATCGGGTATTCAGGTGGGCGATGAAGAAGTGGATGCGACCATCGAACAGGTCCAGGCGATGAACGACTACACGGAAGAGGATCTGCGCCAGGCCCTGCAGGTGCGCGGAATGAGCCTGGAAGCCTATCGGCAGGAGATCCGAAAGCAGATCCTTCGAAGCAAGCTCGTCAACCGGAAGGTGAAATCGAATATCGTGATCACGGATGCGGACATCCGCCGTTATTACGAGGCGAACCCGGAAGTCTACGGCGGGAAAATGGAATATGAACTCCGGAATATCTTCATGCCGTATCCGCAGTATGGCGATGCCGTGGACCGCAAAGGTGTGCGTGATCAGATGGAAAACATCCTGGGACAGTTGAAAAATGGGGATGCATTTGCCGAACTGGCCCGGACCCATTCCCAGGCTCCCAATGCGGCTGAGGGTGGCGAATTGGGCCGTTTTGCCATAGAAGATCTTTCGGAGGAGCTGCAGCCGGTAATCAAATCGCTTCAGGCCGGCGAATTTTCGGACGTGCTTGAAACCGATCGCGGTTTTCAGCTTTTTTACGTGGAAAAAATCGTGAACACCGAACCCCGACCACTCGAAATAGTTAGTGACGAAATCGAAAAGAAGCTCTATGACCGGGGCGTAGATGCAAAATTCAACGCCTGGATCGAGTCTCTTCGAGAAAATTCACATATCAACATCATCCAATAACCGAACCGCAAAACTGCGGTCTTTGCATGAAATTGCTCGGAGCATACGCATCCTTGGAAAAAGCTCCTGTTTCAAATACGTTCGGCCGGTATCTGAAAGCCATCCGTGAACAAAAGGGCATATCGCTGAATGCCGTGGCCGATTTCATCTGTGTCGGCCTGTGGCAGTTGGCTTTAATTGAGGCCGAGGATCACGAGCGGCTTCCGGATGAAGTCTATGTAAAAGGTATATTACGCGCCTATGCAAAAGCGATTGGCGTGGATCCTGATGATATCGTTGCACGTTATCGTTTGGCTCTCAATGCCTATAAACTAAATGCCCGGGCGGAAGCAGATATTCTCCGGTCCGGAAAACGATCGTTTCCACGGATGCTGCTTGCACTCGGCGTGCTGCTGGCAATTGTATGCGGCTCTCTTTTTTCTTTTTACGAATTTTCGGGAGGGAGGACCGGCGTTGCTGCCGGGAACAATCCGACCCCCGTGCCGCCCGATATTGCCTGGGCAGAAGCTGCGGTTCCGGAAATTGTTCCGCAACCGCAGGCGAGCCAAGTGGAATATGCGCCGAATAAGTTGCACCTGATGATCGAGGTGGTTTCGGAAACCACCATAAATGTTCAGGTTGACGATCAGAAATATACAAAATACCGGCTGGAACCAAATGACGAGGTGCAGCTCGAAGCGTCCCGTCGATTCAATCTTTTGATCAGCGATGCTGACGGAGTCAGGGTCCGCTTGAACGGACAGCCGGTGAATATCCCGGGGGAATCCGGCCAATCGGTGAATCTGGTGCTTACGCAAAAGGACGGTCACCGATAAATGGCAAACCACAGACACTATATTCTTATTGAAACCATCAAACGCCTGTTGCGGCGGGGGTCCTATGCACGCCTGAAAAAAATTATCAGCAAAGTGCATGCAGCGGACCTTTCCACGATATTCCCCTCGCTTTCCGTTTCAAACCAGCGCAAACTCTTCAGCCTTATCGAGGACCGGGAGCAGCAGGGCATCGTATTGAGCGAACTCGACGAGGACATTGTCCTGGCCATCATCGAGAACCTGAGCCTCGATGAGATCGCTGCTGTAATCGAGAAAATGCCGTCCGACGACGCGGCCGCCTTCATCAAGATGCTGCCCGAGGAACAAGGGGACAGTGTGCTTTCCAGGTTGAGAAAGATCGGTGAGGATGTCGAGGACCTGTTGAAATACCCGGACGATACGGCCGGCGGCATCATGATTCCCGACTTCATTGCTCTTCCCGAGGAGATGACTGCCGGGGAGGTCATCTCTACTCTGCAGTCCAAGGAATACAAAGACATTGAGATGCCCTTCTACATTTATGTGGTCGATGAACGCGAGCGGCTGGTCGGGGTCTGCTCACTGAGGCAACTGGTACTGGTGCCCTCCTCGACACCGCTCAAACAGTTCATGGCGCCGGATGTGATTTCCGTGACCACGGATATGGACCAGGAGGAAGTGGCCAAAATCGTGGCCCGGTACAATTTTCTCGCTGTGCCGGTTGTCGATCATGAAAGCCGGATGGTCGGTCTGGTCACGGTCGACGATGTCATCGACATCTTCCGGGAGGAAGCCACGGAAGACATCCTGAAGATGGCCGGTGTCGGTCAGGAATTCGTGGAGACCAAATCGGTCTACCGCAGCACGCGGATACGGATCCCCTGGCTTTTTGCCAGTTGCGTCGGGGGGATCGTTGCGTTTTTCATCATCGGCCATTTTGAAGACAGCCTTAAGAAAGTCTCTTACCTTGCGGCTTTCATACCGGTCATCATGGGGATGGGGGGCAATGTCGGCATCCAGTCGTCCACCATTGTCGTCCGCGGACTGGCCACCGGCCGGATTCTTATTCATGACCTGTGGCGGGTCGTCTCCAAGGAGTTGGCCATCGGGTTGATCCTGGGGACGTTTTACGGCCTGCTCGTCGGCCTCCTGGCCCAGTATCAATACAGCGTAAGCGGTTTGACAATCGCCGTCTGCATCGGAATACTCACTTCCATGACAGTTGCCGCACTTGTCGGATCGCTGCTGCCGATGCTCTTTGCCCGGGTCAATATCGACCCGGCCGTGGCTACCGGTCCGTTTGTGACTACTGCCATCGATATCCTGAGCGTCTACTTTTATTTCCAGCTGGCGTCGCTCTTGCTTGGATTATAAACATGACGGGATTTTCCACACCGGCGATCCTGCTGCGTCGGATCGATCTCGGCGATTACGATCTTATTATTTCCTTTCTGACACTGCTCAAAGGCAAGATTTCTGTCGTCGCAAAAAATGCCAAAAAAAGTCGGAAGCGCTTTTCGGGTCTTCTGGATCCGTTTACCGCACTGAACCTGGTCTGCTGGATACCCCGGCACGGCGGTATGCCGATCCTGCAGGAAGCATCGATGCAGGCGCCGTTTGCCGGCATCCGTGGCGATCTCGTCAAAACCGCTTATGCGAGCTACTGGGCGGAAACGATTCATGGATGGCTCGAGGAAGGCCGTCCGCAGCCGGGCATCTATCATCTGCTGCATTACGCATTGGATGCTCTGGATCAGGACATGCAGGCACCGGAAGCTCTCAGCATCATTTTCCAGATGCGGTTTGCCTCGCTGACCGGTTTTGCCCCCGAGCTGAAAATATGCGGTATCTGCGGCACTTTTCTGGACCGAATGGTCGGCAATCACGTGATTTTTGATCTTGCAAAGGGCTCGATTGTGTGTAAAGGATGTTCGGCATGCGAAAGCCGGTACAGACTGGCGCTTTCCCGGGGTACGGTCAAGCAGCTGGCCTGGATCCAGGAGTATGATATCGAGGCTGCCGCTCGCATCCGATTTACAAAAAGTTCCATCCGGGAAGGGTTGCGGGCCATGGAATCTTTCGTGCCGTATCATCTGGGGCGGGTGCCGCGGAGTTTGAAATTCCTTAATGACCTTCGACACTGGTAGTCAGGCGCACATGGCAAATCAAACCGGACATATTCTTTCACAGCATCCGTTCACTGCTTCGGCCCCGTGCCGGATCGATCTCGGCGGAACCCTGGACATCAGCTCGTTTTATTACCCGCTGCATTATCTGAACCCCGCCACATTCAACATTGCAATCGACATGCGTACCATAGTACGGATCTCTTCCCATGACGCAGGCCGGGTAAAGATTTCCTCTCGCGGGTTCGAAAGTGCGGAATTTCCACTCGAAGCCTTGCCCTATGCGCATCCGATGGGGTTGATGTTTGCCATTGCCGCCCATTTCCACATCGGGGGCATCCACATCTCCATTGAGTCCTCGTCTCCGCCGCAAAGCGCGCTTGGCGGTTCATCCTCGGCTGCCGTGGCATTGATCGGCGCTTATAATGCGTTGCTGCAGCGCGCCGGAATGAAAGACGTTGCCGTCGATCGGATTCCATTACTTGCCCATGGTATCGAGCAGAGTGTGGCCGGTGTGCCCTGCGGCATTCAGGACCAGTTGGCCGCCGCTTTCGGCGGCGTCAATGCCTGGTACTGGAAGGGGCGGGGCGACCGGCTCTTGTTCGAGAAAAAACCGCTGCTGGATCCTGCCGATTCGGACTGGTTGACCAAGCGGATGCTGGTCTCATATGCCGGCAACCCGCATGAGTCCAAAGATGTCAATGGCACCTGGGTGCGGGGCTTTATCAACGGAACCCATCGCAGTCAGTGGATTGCCATTGCCGAGGCGACGACCGGTTTTATCGACGCCTTTGCCCGGAAAGATGTTACGGCGGCCGTTGAGTTTATGAACCGGGAAACCGACATTCGAAGGGAAATGACCCCTCATGTGCTCGATGCCATGGGGGAAAAACTTGTCGAAGCCGCAATCACAGGCAGCTGTGGCGCCCGGTTCACCGGGGCCGGCGGCGGGGGATGCATCTGGGCTTTCGGGGAGCCGGAAGATATTTTTAGTTTGAAAAGAGTCTGGGAAAAAACCCTGAGCGCCCATCCGGATGCAGCGATTCTGGATGTCGGAGTAGATATGAAAGGGCTGATTTTCGAGGACGGATAGGTGACGCCCTGCTTTTGGCCATGGTCCTGGTCATAACCTGTTCTTGATCTTGCTCTTAATCATCATTCGTAATTCGTGGCACGATTGCAGAGATTGAAGATCGGGATTAAGATTCTTGGATTCGTAAAAAGTGCGTTTTAACCACAGAGGGCACAGAGTACACAGAGAAGGGCGTTTTGTTTAAAAAAGGCTTAATCTCTGTGACTATAGTGCGCCTCTGTAGTCGTTTTTGCTTCCAAGGAAGTTAATTCGAAATCGCTATCGGGATCGAAATCGAGAAGTTTTCGATAGCGATAGCGATTTCGATAGCGATACCAAGGCACAAGTTCCTTTCTGCAAAATCACCGGGAACCTGGGTACATCAGCTTCCAAGGAACTTCCTGTTTTTTCGTGTTCGTTGTCGTTGTCGTAATCGGACTCGGATTTTTAGACCGATTACGACAACGACAACGATTGAAGACCAAAGTTCTTTCTGTAATAACGCCGCGAAGCGGAGTTCGTAGCTTTTTACGAATTCATAAAGAGTTAGGGCAAGATTAAGAGTAAGATGCAAATCCGTCGATAATTATGACTAAACCCACAAGGGGTGATACGCACATGTATTTTCAGGATGTCATTCTTTCATTGCAGCGGTTCTGGTCCCGACAAGGCTGCGTTCTCGTTCAGCCCTATGACCTTGAAGTCGGTGCCGGCACATTTCACCCGGCAACCCTGCTTCGGGCGCTGGGTCCGGAACCCTGGAATGTCGCGTACGTTCAACCGTCTCGCCGGCCGACTGACGGCAGGTACGGGGACAATCCCTACCGCCTGCAGCATTATTACCAGTTCCAGGTTCTCCTCAAACCGTCGCCGAACAACGTCCAGAATCTGTACCTCCAGAGTCTTAAGACGCTTGGCATCGATACGCTCGAACATGATATCCGGTTCGTGGAAGACGATTGGGAATCGCCGACCCTGGGGGCTTCCGGATTGGGATGGGAGGTCTGGCTCGACGGGATGGAAGTCACCCAGTTCACCTATTTCCAGATGGCCGGCAGCCTCGAAGTCCACCCGGTGCCAGTCGAGTTGACGTACGGTCTGGAGCGTATCTGCATGTACCTGCAGGGGGTCGACAATGTATTTGACCTGAAATGGAACAAGCAGCTCAAGTACGGGGATATTCATCACCAGCAGGAAGTCGAGCAGTCGACCTATAATTTTGAAATTGCCGATGTGGATATGCTTCAGGAGTCTTTCAATAAATTTGAAACCGAAAGCAAGCGCATTGCGGCCGATGGGGTTGTGCTGCCCGCCTATGAGTACTGCCTGAAATGCTCCCATATATTTAACCTGCTCGATGCCCGCGGGGCAATCAGCGTTACCCAGCGAACCGGCTATATCGCCCGGATCCGCAATCTCGCCCGGGCCTGTGCGGAACAGCACGTCAAGCAGCGCGAGGCCATGGGGTATCCGTTGTTGAACACGAAAAACAGGTGATGGAATGGAACAATTATTGATTGAAATTGGAACGGAAGAGATTCCATCCGGATATATCGAACCGGCCCTTTCGGCGTTTCGGTCCCGATTGCTCAACCGATTGGAAAAGGAACGCATTGAATTCGGCAAGGCATCGGTGTTCGGCACCCCCCGCCGGTTGACCGTAATGGTCGATAATGTGGCCATGCGCCAGGCGTCATTGACAACGGAACTGATGGGACCGCCGGAACGGGTGGCCTTTGACGAACAGGGGCAGCCGACGGTGGCGGCCCGGAAGTTTGCGGAAAAATCCGGTGTATCGGTCAATAAACTGGCGCTGAAGGAAACGGAAAAAGGTCGGTACCTGTGCGTGACGAAAACGGAGCGGGGGGAGGCCACTTCCGGAATTTTAAAGCAGATCCTGCCGGAGTTGATACTGTCGATTCCGTTTCCCAAAACCATGCGATGGGGCGAACAGCGAATTGCCTTTGCCAGACCGATTCATACGATCTGCGCCCTTTTTGGCAGGCAGGTCATTTCCTTCAGGATCGGCGATGTTAAAAGCGGCCGCAACACCTTCGGCCACCGGTTTATGCAGCCGGGAAAAATCGGGCTGGAACATCCCAACCAGTATGTCGATGCCCTTGCGTCGGCATGGGTACTGGCCGATATCGACCACCGCCGTTCGGACATGCTTGAGAAAATGGAGCGGGCCGTGGCCGCAGTCGGCGGCACGATTCTGCCCGATGAGGAACTCGTCGGAGTTGTCACGCATCTGGTGGAATACCCGGAAGTGGTCCTGGGCACGATTGACCGGAAATTTCTGGAACTCCCCCGGGAAATCCTGGTAACCGCAATGCGCGAACACCAGCGTTATTTCGCCGTGGTCGATAAGGATGACCGGATGCTGCCGCATTTTATCGCGGTCAACAACACCCGGGCAAAAGATATGGCCGTGGTCACGGCCGGAAACGAACGGGTGCTCAAGGCCCGGCTCGAAGATGCCCGGTTCTTTTACAATACCGACCGGAAAATTCCCCTCGAGACCTTTGTTGAAAAATTAAAAGCGGTCCTTTTTCAGGCCGAACTCGGTTCCGTTTACGAAAAGGTCGAGCGGATTCGCCGAATCGCAACATTTTTGGCGCAACAATTGAATTTCGATGCAACTGAGACAGAGCATTTGGACCGGGCGGCCCGGTTCTGCAAGGCGGACCTGGTCAGCAATGCGGTCATCGAATTTCCAAAGCTCCAGGGTATCATGGGGCGCGTCTATGCCGCCGCAGCCGGTGAACCGCAACCGGTGGCCAAAGCAATCGAGGAGCATTACCGTCCGACGCACTCCGGCGGCGATCTTCCGGAAACCCGAATGGGTGCGGCCTTAAGCCTTGCCGATAAACTCGATACCCTGTGCGGCTGTTTTTATACCGGCCTGATTCCAACCGGCGCATCAGATCCTTATGCATTGCGACGCCAGGCAATCGGGTTAATTCTGATCGCGAAAAAATTTGATTTCGACCTGTCCCTGACGAATGCTATCGGCCAGGGCATGAGTGCCTTTGGCGACGCCAAGCAAGCCGATGATTCAGCCCGGGCCGCACTCCATGAGTTCCTGAAGAACCGGATGGCCCGTCAACTGGAAGAAGAGGGGATTTCCAAGGATCTGGTAGCGGCCGTGCTGAGCGTTTCCGGGGACAATATCTTAGATGTGTGGCGTCGAGCCCATGTCGTTTACCGGATGAAGGAGGCCCCGGATTTCGAATCCCTGGCCGCGGCCTTTAAACGCGTGGTCAACATCATCCGGAAAGCCGATCCGGAAGATACCGTTTCACCGATCGATTCATCCCTTTTTGAGCACGCGTCCGAATCCGCTCTCTATGATAAGTTCGAAGCGGTAAAACGATCAGTTGACCGGCATCTGCACGACGGCCAGGTCGAGGAGGCGTTTTCCGAAATTGCGGGCATGCGTCCCCAGGTCGACGCCTTTTTCGATGACGTAATGGTCATGGCCAAAGAAGATGCGATCCGAAAAAACCGGTTGGCGCTGTTAAAGTCAATATCCGATCTGTTTGCCCGGTTGGCGGATTTTTCCAAAATATCGACCTGAATGGAAGGGCAGGAGCCAGAATACAGAATCCAGGAGCCAGAAGCCAGGAGCCAGAAGAGCCTTGATTTATCCAATTCGCTCAAGTGCTTTTTTTCTTGCTCTTAATCTTAATCTTAATCATGCTCTTAATCGAACTTAAAATGAAGAACATGAAGGGAAAACTTTTTATTAGAAAACCTTTATGGAACTTCATGAACCCTTCATGCTCTTCATGTAAAATCAACACTCGAATGATCTACAGGAGTGTGAAGAATTTATAAACCCGGGCTTCTTTATCCAAGGAAGCCGTATCAATTTATTTATACCAAAGGAGTCGATTTTCATGGCTGGATATGAACCGGAGAAGGACAAGGTTTTAAAAGAATGGCATTGCGAGGAGACCGGTTTGCTGGTTTCCATCAATCAGTACGGTGAGGGGGAGCCCAAACTTCAGATCGGCCCCCGGAAATTGAAGAAAAAGGACGGAACAGACCGGGCGCCAGTCAAAGCCGGTCGGCTGACCATCGAAGATGTGCTGTTTATCTACGATATTATCGATGAAGTAAAAGATGAGTTGACGGAACTTGCAAATCCGCTGGAATAGCGAACGCATGATTGGCGATAGCCGTGTTGGTTTCAATCGTGTTTCGCGCAGATAAGACCTAACCCAGAAAACCAAGAGAATACCAAAGATGCAAGACGACGCCATTATTCGGCCGAAGTGCCCGGGAGAATGGCCGAAGTCGCCGAAACTTGCGTTCATGATCGGCAGTCCGGCGGATTTAAGCGATGCCCTTTCCAAAGCGGGCCTTACACGCAAGCACGGCCGGACCTTTTTAAACAGCCGACTGTACTTCGATCCGGACGGGCCGGTTCCCCTGTGTATCGCCGGCCCGTTCATCGGGGCTCCCTATGCCGTCATCCTGCTCGAGACCCTGATCGCCTGGGGCGTGAAGCAGGTCGTATTTTTCGGCTGGTGCGGTTCCCTTCATGCCGATGTCGCCATCGGAGATCTTGTTGTCCCCACGATCGCCCATGTTGCAGACGGTACGTCACCGAATTACCTTTCATCCCCGAAAAACGATCGGATATCGCTCCCGTCCGCCGACCTGAACGCGCAGATCCTGTCCGGATGCCGGCAAAAGGGGCTGGCCTGCCATGCGGGGCCGATCTGGACCACGGATGCCGTCTTCCGGGAAACCCCCGATCTTATCAATCAATACAAGGCGAAGGGGCGTTGGCGGTTGAAATGGAAGCTGCCGCCCTGTTTGCGGCCGGTCGTTTTCGCGGTATTGAAATTTCAGCAGTCCTTGCGGTTTCAGACGAACTGCACACGTTGAGCTGGAAACCCGGGTTCGGGGCAACCCGCTTTCGAAATACCCGCAAGGCCGCCGTCGATCTTCTTTTTACCCTAACTGACGAGTTGCAGGAAACATCCTCATGAACCAGATGCTCCCGGATGAGCTTCGCAAACGTGCCCAGCAATTGCGTGAGCAGCTGCATTACCACAATCACCGGTATTTCGCACTCGATGATCCGGAAATCTCCGATGCCGAGTACGACCGGATGCTGCAGGAACTCATAGAACTCGAAAACCGCTGGCCGGAGCTTTATGTTCCGGATTCGCCCACTGCCCGGGTCGGATCGCCGCCCCTGGAAAAGTTTGACACAATTGCCCATTCCGTACCGATGATGAGCCTGGACAAGGGGTTTACGGAATCCGATATCGCGGCGTTCGATCAGCGGGTTAAACGTGGACTGCAAACCCGGGAGGATATCCTGTAC
>JAGXHH010000015.1 GCA_024636355.1 Desulfobacteraceae bacterium
CTCCGATACGCCCTGATCGACCAGCTTCGTCTTTTTATCTTCATGACCGGTCAGGACCCTGACCCGCAGGGCATGAGAAACCCCAAGGACGTAAAGGTGTGCGGCCAATCCACAACAGACGGTATTGTCCTGCCCGAACCGGTCAAGCACCCCGGCCTCGATGCACGCCAGGCAGTGTTCCCATCGGCTCTGGGGCATTCGCCGCAATCGCGACGGCAGTTTATCCAGTGCTTCCTCGAGTTTTCCGGCTTCAAGCTGATGGGCGGAGGCGATCTCGGGCAGAATGGACCGGTCAATCAATTGATAATCGAGCGCCTGGGCGACTTTCTGCGCGATATCCCGTTCCGTTTCCATGGAATCGGAAGAAATGATAATGACCGACATTTTTTTCTCCTTTCATATAGGCTGCTTGCAATCGGTCTACGCCATTCACACTGCATCCAGCGGCACATCAACACCTGCATGAACCTCGAGGTTATAAATCCCGTCGATATTTTCCCTCATTTCGTTTGAGCGCCGGAGCAGCCGGTCCGAACTGTCCCTGTTCCGGGTGTAGACCAGGACACTGCCGTATTCACTGGTCACCCAGACATAGGGGAATTCATCGACAAGCATTGCCTTGATCCGGCAGGCCACGGCCAGATCCTGAACCTTCTGCTGATTTTCCTTCGAAGCGGCAAAAACCGGAGATTCCGCCGCCCGGCAAATAAAATCGACCGCATCGTCGATCGTCAGTTTTTCGATCCGGACGACCAGGTCATACAACGAACTGTCGGCCGGGTCTTCGCCGTACAGCATTTTAGTCCATTTCTGCCGGTGCCGGTCATCGGCCTCTATGATGGAACGGGCCTCCGGTTCGGATACGTTCTCCCGCGCGACAATGATCTGTACCCGTCGGGACATGTCCGATGTGATTCTTGCTTTGAGAACATGGGGGATCGGCTTCAGCAGAAGATGACCGGCCAGGCCGTGATAGACCACATTGTCCGGCAAGACCCGCTCGACCAACGCGGAGCGGATATAGGCGACATATAATTGGTGGGTGTGCCGATAGCGCTCCAGGAAACTCGGGGCGTCGTGGATGGCTTTCGCCAGTTCCTGCTCGGATACCCGGTACCGCTCGCTGGCATCGAGAAGGACCTCCCGGCTGATCAGCTTGTAGCCGAGGCGGGCGGCCACTTTTTCCGCCACGGTTTTGCCCATGGTAAACGATCCCCGGGATATGGTGATGATGGCCATAACGAATTTTCCTTTCAGTTTTCGCAGGTTGAAAAACTTCGCAGTTATCCTGTTTCCTCAAATACCGTAAAACAGGCTTATGGAGGCGATCATGACGATCAGAAAAATAACGCTTACAAGAGATCCGGCTTTGATGAAATCGACGGTGCGATAGCGCCCCGGCCCCATATACAACGCATTGACCTGGTGCGTCGGCAGAAGAAAGGAGTTGCTGGTGGCCAGCCCCACTACCAGGGCCGCCATCCGGGGATCCGTATTTGCCGCAATCGCCATATTGACCACCAGGGGGACCAGCAGCACGGTTGCGCCGACGTTTGAAATCACCAGTGTAAACAGGGTGGACAGAATGCCGATTACCGACAGCAGCACAATGGGCGACACCGTGCCGATGATGTCGAGGATGTTATGCGCAATCCAGGCGGCGGTTCCCGTCTTTTCCGTGGCGATCCCCAGCGGAATCAATCCCGCCAGCAGGAAGATCGTGCGCCAGTCAACGGACTCATAGGCTTCATCTATGGTCAGAACCCCCAGCAGAATCATCCCCAGCGCACCGGTCATCAGGGAAACCGACAGCTGGATCTTGAAAATCATGATCATCACCAGGGCGACCGCCAGCCACAACCCGGCCCAAAGCGCTTTTTCCGGGCGCATGTATTCCATATCAGACGGGATGCTGAAGAGGAGTCCGCCTTCCTGCTGCAAAACCTTGAGCCGTTTCCAGGTGCCGTACAGGGTGATGACATCGCCCACCTGGAGGGTAAGATCATCGATTTTCGCCCGGTAGTTCTCTTCCTGCCGGTAAATGCTCATGGGCGTGATCCGGTACCGGTCCTGCAGGTTGATATCCTGCAGGCTCCTGCCCGCAAACCGGGATCGGGGGCCGACTACGGATTCCACCGTTCCGGAATTGGTGGCGCTCAATGCATTCTTGTATACGTCGAGATCCTCCTTGAGATGCATCCCCTCGGCCTCCGCCATGCGTTCCACATCGGCTCTTTTTCCGCTGACCACCAGATCGATGGCAGAACATATCTCCAGGTCCGGCGCAGGTGAGATCACGCTGTAATCCGGCGGCTCGGTCAATGCCACGACATTGACCAAGTACCGGCGCCGCAGATCGGATACACGGACCGGATCACGGTAATGCGTGTAATCTTTCGGCGTCGACAATTCATAGAATTCCTTGGACAGGCCGGCGTGTGAGGACGGATCCTTGGCCTCTTCTTTTTTCGCAGTTCCGGTGTCTTCTCCCTGGGGGAGGATAAACCGGCCCAAGAGAACAAATGTGGCAATTCCGCTGAACACCAGGGCCAGGCCCACCGGGGTGACGTCGAAAAGCCCGAACGGTTCGAGATTGAAGGGGATCAGGAGGTCGTTTAGCAGGATCAACGGACTCGATCCGACCAGGGTGACGGTGCCCCCGAGGATGGCACTGAACCCGATCGGCATCAGGAGTCGGCTGAGAGGTATGTTCTGAACCTTGCTGATCCTCTGGATGGCGGGCAGAAACAGCGCCGCCGCACCGATGTTCTGCATGAAACTTGAAATGAGAGCCACGGTCATGGAAATTGCCGTAACAATCCGGGAAGAACTGTTCCCCGCAATTTTAAGAACCGGGGCCACCACCTTGTTGATAAGGCCGGTCCGGTCCAGCCCGGCGCCGATAATGATGACCGCGATGATCGATACCACCGCGTTGCTGCTCAATCCGATGAATGCTTCTTTCGGCGATACCAGGTGCAGCAGCGGCAGGCTCACCATCATCAGGATTGCCACCACATCCACCCGGACCCATTCCACAATAAACAGGAAAATCGCCAGGCCGATCATTATCAGCACCAGTATCATGTCGGGGGTCAGTTCTTGCATCAGGAGCTCCGTAAATTGAAAATTAGCGCCGAGTATATTCCGAACGAGGGCAGCCACGTTTTACCGCCCCCACATTTACAGACAAACCCGTTAACCGGTTTCTTTTTTGCTTACCGTGAGCAGTGGACAGTCCAGACTGTTTGCCACCCGGGTAATCCAGTGCCGGCTGTTGCGCCCCTTTGACGGCAAATCCTGGCCGCTTCCCCAGATGACTGCCTGGAAAGGCGGCCGATCCATCAGAAATTTGATCAATTCCTGGGCCGGGTCGCCGATCTTCAAAGCCGAACTGACCTCTAATCCCTGCTGGATAAACGATTGCGCGCACTCCGAAAGGATCCGACCCGTCCGGGATTCGATCTTCTGGTAAGCAACCCGCTTGGGTCCCAGGAAATCGCGCCCGGCAAAGGCCATGGGGACCAGCATCAGCATGGCGACCCGGGCATCGATGCGCATGGCAAATTCCCTCGCATAGACAAGCGCTTCCGGAAATACAGCTTCGTTTTCAAATACAACCAGAATCTGACTGGGCATGCTCTGTAACCTCCGGAAAGCATCAATACAATTCGCATGCCAAGTTATGACGTAGTTATGATTCGTTGAAATATGATGGACTCGTAAAAAATCCGCACCTCTCGCAAAGACGCAAAGAACGCCAAGTTAAGTGTCTAATATTAAATATTTTCTTTGCGGCCTTGGCGTCTTGGCGAGACAAAAAAAATACTTTTACGAATCATCCAATATAGAGATTTTAAAAGAACAAGCTTTTGTGCAGGGAGTTGAGAGATGGGGAGCGAATGTTTCAAAATGCAACAGTGGGGAGGCGGGAAAGGGCGAAAACCGTTTTTCAGATATGAAACGGATCGGTTTGTTGCAGAAGCGAACAGGAGGTTGCAGATACGAACAGGCTATGCCAGATCGTATTTCTTCATCTTCCGCCACAGGGAGGCCCGGTCGATGCCCAGAAGCTCAGCGGTCTTCGTGCGAACACCGCCGGTTATCCGGAGCAGGTGGGCGATATAGTCCTGTTCGAGCTCTTCGAGCGTCATCATCTTTGACTCCGGACGCCGGTATTCCTGGAGATCGAGCTCGATTAAATCCGGGGGAAGGTCGCAGACCCGGATCACATCGCCATGGGATACGGCCACCGCGCGCTCCAGGATGTTTTCCAGTTCGCGCACATTTCCGGGGAATGTGTACCCCTTCAGCAACGACATGGCCCTGGCGGATATGGCATTGACTTTGCGGCCGGTGCGCCGGTTGAGATGGTTTAAAATATGATAGGAAAGCAGCGCAATGTCCTCGGCGCGCTCGTGCAGGCCGGGAAGGCGGATATTGACGACATTTATCCGGAAAAACAGGTCCTTTCGAAAGGCGCCGGCATTGACTTCCATCCGCAGGTCCTTTGCGGTCGCCGAGACGACCCGGACATCGATCGGGACCGGGGTTCTTCCGCCAACGCGGATGAGTTCGTTTTCCTGGAGCACCCGCAGGAGTTTTACCTGCATGGCCTGGGGCATCTCCCCGATTTCATCCAGAAAGATGGTGCCGCCGCTTGCGGTTTCCAGCAGTCCGGCCGAACAGGCATCCGCACCGGTGTAGGCCCCTTTTTCATGCCCGAACAGCTCGTTGTCGAGAAGGTTTTCATTCAAGGCCCCGCAGTTGAATGCCACAAACGGCCCACGGGCTCGCGGACTGCCTTCGTGGAGGGCACGGGCTGCGAGTTCCTTGCCGGTTCCCGAATCCCCGGTAATGAGCACATGGCAATCGGTGGGGGCGATCTGGTCGATGACGGAGACCACTTCGCGGATTTTCGGACTTTCTCCGATGATGACCGGCGCCCCGGAACGCACCGGATCGGATAATGGGGCGATTTTGTCCTTAATCCGCCGCTGCGCCAGCGCCCGATCGACCACCTGCCGCAGCTGATCGGGGGTAAACGGCTTTTGCAGATAATGAAACGCCCCTTCCCGTGTGGCTTCCACTGCCCCGTCAATCGAGGCATAACCGGTAATCAGGATCGTTTCCGTATTCGGAAACCGTCCCTTGACCCGGGTCATCAGGTCGAGCCCGTTCATGCCGGGCATGCAGACATCGCTTATCACCAGGGCGCAGGGCTCTTTTTCAATCTGCTCCAAAGCCCGCTGGGGATTGGTGAAGGCCGCCACAGGATGTCCTTCTTTTTCCAGTATCCGCCGAAGCCGCTTGAGCGCAATCGGCTCATCATCGATGATGACGATTTTAGAGGTCATTTTAGAGGTCATTTTAGAAGTCCTGGGGAAATATCTTTTTTCTTTCGCCGGCAACCAAAAGACACGGGGCGACAGGGTTTAAAATTCAGGAGCTTATCCGCTACTCTTGCTCTCAACTTATTGCGCATCCCTTTGCAAGTCAATGCCAAACCGGTGTCAGGCGGCAATTCGCCCCTCTGGTCATCACTTTTTGCTCCGCGATTACCGATAGGGCCGTAGGTTGGGCTGAGCGGCCAATGACCGTTGGGCTTCGCTATTTCGATGAGGTTCCAAAAGTTGTGCCGTCTATAAAAGATTCAATACAGCGAAGCCCAACGATGGCTCCGCTCAGCCCAACCTACGGTTCGCCCGGGTTCAGGGTTCAGACCTGTAGGGGCAGGCCCCCGTGCCTGCCCTTGCTGGGCGAACGCACAGGGTCGCCTCGTTGGCAAAACGGGTCTGCGTGCCTGTTTTTCGCGTCGGCAGGACCGACCGGTGTGCCTGATTGCTGCATGGGCAGGCACGGGGGCCTGCCCCTACATCGCAGTTTTCATCAAACCGATGAACGATGAACTTTCAGATCGCCCGAACCGCATCCACGGTCAGCGTCATCACCCCCCAGTTTTCTTCCACTTTGCCGGATAACAGGAACGGGCGGCCGTAGTCGAGGATGTGGCAGAAGCGGTCGTAGGCTTTTGGGAAAAAGGTGGTTTCCACGATGCCGGTTTCGTCTTCGAAGGTGACGAACTTCATGGGGTCTCCTTTTTTCGTTACCACGGTTTTGCCGGTAATCAGCCAGCCGGCGAACCGGATGCGCTGTCCAAGGTGTTTGGGGATCTGCTCCGCCTTGACGGTTTTCTGATTTTTGAGATGCTCTTCGAACAGGGTCATCGGGTGGCGGTCGCACAGGAAGCCGAGGACCGCAAATTCCCGTCGCAGGCGCTGCCGGGGGTCGTCTTCGGGCAGATCCGGCATCGGTGCGGGGGCCGGGTCGGAAAAAAGCGATAAATTGGATTCTTTCCGGCTCCGTTTTATGCTCCAGGCGGAAAAACGCCACAAGAGCGCGGCCCGGTGTTTTTTGGGATGGAACCGGTCCAGGGCGCCGCTGTGGATCAGGGCCCGGGCTTCGGCCTCGTCGGGCCGGACGCGCTCTAAAAAATCGACCGCACCGGTAAATGTGCTTTTTTCCCGCTCTCCGATGATCCGCTCCCGGGTGGCGGACGACAACTCCTTCAAGGACAGCAACCCCACGCGCAACGTGCGGTCCTGCCCGGTCCAGCGGATGCGGCTTTCCGCCACATCGGGCGGCAGGATGGCAACGCCGAGGCGCCGGGCCTCGGACACGTAGGCAAAGGCGGAATAGAAACCGCCCTGGTTGCTGATGACCGCGGCCATGAATTCGGCCGGATAATGCATCTTTAAATACGCGGCCTGGAACGACACGCGCGCATACGATGCGCTGTGCGGCTTGCAGAAGGAATAGCCGTTAAAGCTCATGATCATCCGCCAGATGGTTTCGATGGCCCCGTCGTCGACCCCCCGGCTGCGCGCGCCGGAAACGAACCGGTCGAGATAATCCCGCAGGTGCCGTTCCCTATCCTTTTTCGACATGACCTTGCGCAGGCCGTCGGCCTCGGCATGGGAAAAGCCGGCCACCCGGACGGCCACACGCGATACGTCCTCCTGGTAGACCATCAGGCCGTAGGTTTCGGAAAGGACGTCTGCCATCAGCGGATGGATCGGCTCCCACCCCCCGCCGTGAAGCCGCCGGATGTATTCCTGGATCACCTCGTTTGCCGCCGGCCGGATAATGGAAGAATGGATCACCAGATGCTCGAAATCCCCCATCCGGCTTTTCTGCTGCAGCTGCCGCATGGCCGGGCTTTCGATGTAGAAGCATCCCATGGTGTTTCCCCGGGCGAGCGATTCCCGGGTGGCATAATCGTCTTCCGGCTCCCAGCGACGTTCATCAAGCTGCAGCCCATTTTCCCGCAAATTGGCAACGGCATCCCGAATCACCCCCAGGCTGCGGTTGCCGAGCAGGTCGATTTTGACCAGCCCGGCGTCTTCGGTGGCATCCTTTTCCCACTGGATGATCGGCACCCCTTTCGGGGCGATCTGCACCGGCACGTAGGTGTCGATCGGGCCGGGGGTGATCACTACGCCTCCCGGGTGAACCGAAAGATGCCGCGGCAGGCCGATAATCTTTTGTGCAATTGTGAGAATCTCGGGCCAGGGTTCGGGAAAATCGATCCCCCGCATCCGGGGCAGCACCGCGAGCCGTTCCTGGAGGCTTTCGCCGGAGTCGTCGTCCGATTTCCAGAACCAGGGCAACCGTTCGGAAATCTGTCCGATTTCCCGGTCGGTCAGGCCGAAGACCCGGGCGGTTTCACGCACGGCCATGCGGGGCTGGAAAGAGACGTGATTTGCCACCATGGCGGCGCGGCCCTCAAATTTTTTCAAAACGTCGGCGATGACGTCGTCGCGCTCGTCCCAGGCGAAATCGACGTCGATATCCGGCGGGTCCGTGCGCCCCGGGTTCAAAAACCGTTCAAAATAAAGGTTGTGCTTGACCGGGCAGACATTGGTGATGCCAAGGCAGAAGGCCACCAGCGATGCGGCCCCGGACCCCCGGCCGCAAGTGCGGGGGCTTTTCGTAACGATGTCGGACACGATCAAAAAATAGGCGGGAAATCCCATCTCGGAGATGATCCGGAGCTCATGCTCCAGGCGATCGACCACGGTTTCGGAGACCTCCCCGTACCGCCGTCTTGCCCCTTCGTAGGCCGCCTCGCGCAGACGGATGGGGGCCTGCTCGGGCGGGCCGTCCTCATAGGGGGGCATGACCAGACCGAAATCCGGGCCGGTGAAATCAAGCCGCTCGGCGATGGCGGCCGTGTTCTTAATGGCCTCCGGCAGGACGGCAAACCGCTCACGGTAAATTTCCGGTGCGGCCAGGAAGGCGTCGGCCGGGGCCGTATCATTGGGTTTGAGCCGGCACAGGGCCGTGTTGTTGTCAATGGCCCGCAGGACCCGGTGCGTGGCGAAATCGTCCGGATGGTTGAAAAAACTGCCCGGTGTGGCGACCACGGGGAGCCCGAGACGGCGGGCGGTTTGGCGCAGAGGGTGGGCGACCGGAACCGGGCGCCGCGGCAGGGCGGCAGCGATATCGATCCCGGCATCATGGCCGACGGAAAGGAGCTCCGGGTTGGTCGCAAGAATCACCAGCCCTTTTGCCAATTCGATGAGCGCGGTTTTCAAGTCAAAATCGTCGCGGGTGTGGCGCTGTGTGATCAGGCGGCAGAGATTGGCATAACCTTCGGCGTCCTTGACCAGGCAGACCGCCCGGGCGGAACTGCTGCGGTCCGTGACTTCGGCCCCGATGATCGGCCGGAGCCCTTCCCGCCGGCAGGCGGCGACAAACGGCCAGAGCCCGTAGAGGTTGTCCGTGTCGGTGAGGGCCAGGCGGTCGTAGCCGAGCCTGCGGGCATGGCGGCAGAGCGCATTTACGCCGGATGCGCCCCACATGAGGGAGTAGCCGGAACGGACGGTGAGAGGAATTATAGGGTTCATTCGGTCTACAACTTTCAGGTTTTGCGAAAAGCTAATCCGTGCACGTGCACGAGCACGTGTACGTGCACGTGCACGAAAAACCAGTGACATCGGTGCCATTGGCCATTGAGTGAAAGATAACCAGATTCGCTTTTTTTAGTCGGCAATGGTAAAGAAAGAATTGCCGGTGATGAGTATACGACACCGCCATTTTTACAGAAACATTCCGGAACACTCAAAAACAGGAGTAAATATGAAGCGTTCATTTTTTTTCTGTGCCGCACTCGTACTGGCTCTATACGGCATTGCCGGAGCCGGGCAGCCGGTTTCCTCCAAGATTACCGATGTCACACTCTTTACCGACAAGGCCCAGGTGACCCGCTCGGCTTCGGCCAACGTAGACCCCGGGGTTAAACGTCTGGTCATACCCACAGACGCTTTTTCCGTTGAATCCGATTCGGTCACCGCCGCCATTTCGGGCGAGGGCGAAATCCTTGGCGTTTACGTCACCCGGGCGCCGCTTGCGGAAATGCCCCAGGAAAAGATCCGGGAACTTGAAAATCACCGGGATGAACTGGTGCGGGAAAAGCAGGCGCTGACCGATAAAATCACCGCCTTTTCCAAGCAGGAGGCGTTTTTAAACGCCGTGGTCGATTTCTCGCGCACCCAGGTTCCCGCAGAAATCAAAACGCAGATGCCGTCGATCAATTCGTTAAACGAAACCCTGTCTTTCCTGGGAGAGCGATTCAATGCGGTTCTCGATCAGAAGCGCACCGTGGAAAAGCAGGTATCTGCCCAGGATAAAAAAACCGAACAGGTCAAGCGCGAGCTCGACATGATCCGGGGCGGTTCGACCCAAACCCGCACAGGCATTGAGATCCTTTTCAATTCCGCAAAAAAGCAGTCGATTGCCATGGAAGTCCGCTACATGACCCCTCGTGCCGGGTGGTCGCCGGTTTACCGGGCATCGGTCAACGACGCCTTAGACGGCGTGGAACTTTCCATGATGGCCGAAATCGTACAGAAAACCGGGGAAGACTGGACGGATGCGACCCTGTCGGTCTCCAACGCGCTGCCGGCAACCGGCGGGCGCCTGCCGGACCTGCCGGCCTGGTGGCTCGACTACCCGCAGTGGCTCAATAAGGCCCGGGCTCCCCAGGCTATGGCAGAGCGCGCAATGGAAAGTAAAATGGATGCCGCCGGAGCACCGATGGCGAAAATGGCCCAGGCCCAGGTACGCCAGACCGCCCTTTCCTTCGAGTACACGCTGCCGATGCCGGTCAGTGTGGCCTCCCGGGATCAGCAAACCCTGCTCCCCATATTTACCAAAACGCTGGACGGCAATTTTTACCATTATGCCGTACCCAAGGCCGATTCCCGCGCGTACCTCGTCTGCGAGGCCGAGGCCGACAGCGAACTGCTGGCCGGGCCGGTCAACATTTTCTTCGAGGGGCGCTATGTCGGGCAGATGTACCTGGAAGAAAAAATCTCCGGCAACCCGTTTACACTGGGCCTCGGCATGGACCGCGCGGTTACGGTCAAGCGTGAGAAAATCCGGGACAAACGCCAGGAAACCGCATTTTTCGGTAAAATCGAGCGGGATACGATTGTCCGGGAGATCGACTACCGGATTACCGCTGAAAATATGAAAAACCGTCCGGTAAAACTGCATCTTGTGGACCACCTGCCGGTTTCCCGGACCGACCGGATCACGGTCAAGGACATCCGGATCACCCCGGAACCACAAAAGCGGGATATCGGGGACAAGCAAGGGGTGATGCAGTGGAATATGGACCTTGCGCCCGGGAAAACATCGACCGTTTCCATTTCGTTTACCGTCACGTATCCCAAGGAGATGCCACCGCCAATGTTTTAAATTTGACGGATTCGTGAAAGGTTAAATGAACCACAGAGGGCGCAGAGATCACAGAGAAAGAAAAGGCATTTATATAAAAAAAAGCTTTTTTCTCTGTGTCCTCTGAGCCCTCTGTGGTTAAAAAATGTTTACGCAATCATCAAAGCTTCAGATACATTTTTAGATTTCCGCCAGCGTCCGGCCCATAGAAATGGCCCCGTTGCCGAAGCGGTTCCGGATGTGATCGACGGCGCCGATGACCGCCTCGCGTTTTTGTACGACCGGTGCGGTTTCCGAAAACAGCTCCATCTGAGCCTGGTAGTGGACCGGCTTTACACAGGTCAGGCACACATGGCGCAGCCGCACCCGGCGGGTCCAGGCCTTGTCCAGCAGCATTTGTGCCGTTTCGAACAACGTGATGTCGTTTGCCGAAGGCGGACTGACGGACAACTGTCGGAAGCAGCGGAGCCCGTCGGCATAATCGATCATGATCGAAAGATTCCGGGCGGCCTTGCGGCGCTTTCGCAGTTCCGCACCGATCGTTTCCACCAGCCGGTAGACCGCCCGTTCGACCGCCGGTACCTCGTTGGTGTCGTTGCCGAATTCGTGGGATGCGGCAATTTTGGCCGGCTTTTCCCCGGCGGCCGAAACCGGCGACGGATCGATTCCCCGTACCGACTCGTAGATGAAACCGGCGCGCCTTCCGAAGGGAACTTCCAGCTGATCGACCGTCAAGGCCGCAATTTCCCTCACCAGGGAAAAATTGAGTTCCCGCAGCCGCACCATATCCCATGCTTCGATCCCCGGCAGCAGGTGCATGGGCAGCGGCGAAAGGAAATCCGCTTCCTCGCCTTCCCCGACGATGTACTCGCCCAGGGGTTTGACCAGCCGGGTGGCGACCTTGGAGACCAGCTTGTTCGGGGCCACCGACCAGATCGGCGCAAGACCGAGGCGGTCCCGGATCTGCCGGTACATGCGCCAGGCGACATCGACCGATGGGCCGAACAGCCGGCTGGTGCCGGTGACGTCGATGAAGACGTGACCGTCGGTTTCCCCGGGTTCGATGAGCGGCGAATACGGCAGCACTTCTTTGAACAGCTCACCCATGGCCCGCTCGTAGCGGTCCGGGTGCGGCGGCAGAACGACGGCATCCCGGCAAAGGCGAAGCGCCCGCCGCAGCGGCATTCCTTTTCGAACCCCGGTCTGGTAAGCCTCTTCGCTCATGTCGTGGACCACGGCGCGCGCGGCGCCTTCCGGCGCGATAACGACTGGCCGGTCCTTTAAGCTGCGATCGACCAGCCGCTCGACGGCCACGGCAAAATCGGCAATGTTGAGGTGAACGACCGTGCGGGGGCGACGGGGTTTCAGGATTGGTGGATGGGAAATCTGTTGCATAATACGGCACGAATACTTTTTAAAATCGGGAATTGTACATGAAGATCATGAAGGGCATGAAGAAGGGCGTTTTTATAAAAAACTTCATGGATCTTCATGTCTTTTCTTCATGGACCTTCATGTTTATTACACAGATCATTAATAGAAGATGGACTGGAAGCTGAAGCTTCCAGGATCGGGTTCCCAAGCTGGAGCTTGGGAACCAGCGTAAAACCGCACGAATACTTTTTAAAAACCGGTGGATTATACATGAAGACCATGAAGGGCATGAAGAAGGGCGTTTTTATAAAAAAACCCCTTCATGGATCTTCATGTCTTCTTCATGAACTTCATGTATGCCCCCCTTCGGGTTTTAACCTTGAACCCTGAACCTTGAACCTTGAACCTTCTTATTCCAATCCCGCATCCGCGAGCAGCCGCATCATCATCTGGGCATTTTTCGGGGCCTGGGCGCGGACGTGGTTATTGAAGAAGAGGATGCCGGTTTCGGCCTGCTGCGCCATGTTGGCGATGCGCGGTGTGATCCATTCATTGAGTTCGGCTTCGGTGTAATCGTAGTCGAACTGCTTCTGCATGTTGCCGGTGCGCCACCCCGCAGCGTTCCGGCCGTGAAACCGGATGTAGAAAAACTGCGGGTTGGTTACCACGTCCAGGGGCGGAAACAGTCCGGGCAGCTGGGGTTCATCGACCGCCACCAGGGTGACCCGGCGCCGGGAAAGCTCGTCAAACACCCGGTCCACCGCCCAGGATCTGTGGCGGAATTCAACGGCTGTCGGCAATCCCTCCAGTTTATCCAGCAAGTTCGCCAGGTAGAGCCGGTTGTTCCGGGAGCGGTCAAACGACGGCGGCAGCTGGATCAGAATGGCCGCAAGCTGCCCGGCCTGCACCAGCGGGGCGATGCCGTCCCGGAAGCGGGTCACCTGGCCGGGCCAGTCATCCGGATCGACCTCGTGGGTCATAGTGCGCGTCAGCTTGGCGGCGAACGAAAAGTCCGGTCCAACCAGCCGGCGCATCCGCTCGATCGCCTCGGATTTGGGCATCTGGTACCAGGTGTAGTTGAGCTCGGTGATCGAAAACAGGCCGGCGTAATGGGGCAGCATCCGGCCGGCGGATGTTGCCGGCGGGTAGAAACCGGCCTCGGCCCATTCCGTGTAGGAATACCCGCTGGTGCCGACCCGAAGGCGGCAAGTATCGGGGGATGCAGCCATGGCTATAATCTCTGCATGACGTCCGGCCCGCGATGGACCCCGATCACCTTTCCCTGCACCAGGACCTCGTCGAACCCGTAGCGCATCGGTTCATAGGCCGGATTTTCCGGTTTTAAAAGAATGTGATCGGCACGGGCGAAAAACCGTTTGACTGTTGCCTCCTCGCCGCCGATGAGCGCCACCACAATTTCCCCGTCACCGGCATATTGCCGCGGCTCGCAGATCGCCAGATCCCCGTCGAGGATGCCGACGCCGATCATGGAATCGCCCGTGATGCGAAGCGCAAACAGGTGGCTCCCCTTGTAAAGATCGGCATCGATGACAAGGCTTTCCTCCCATTCCTGCTGGGCATACATCGGAAGCCCGGCCGTGACCCGGCCGATCACCGGCACTTCCTGCCACCGCTGGACGCCCGCGGCCTGTCCGGCTTTGTTGATCAGGTGAATGGTCCGCCCGTAGCGCCCTTCCCGCCGGATCAGCCCCTTGTTTTCCAGGAGCTTTAATGCCTGGGCCACGGCCGTGTGGCTGACCCCGAGATCATCTGCTGCCTGGCGCAGCGAGGGGGAAGCCCCGGATTCGGCAATCGCCTCTGCGAGATAATCCAGGAGCCGCTGTTGTTTGGGTGTCAGGGATGACTGCATGATGTCCTTTTTCGTAATGAGAGGTATCGCGTAAAATTTTTTTAACCACAGAGGACACAGAGAAAAGCACAGGCTTTTTTATATAAAATAATGCACTTCTCTGTGATCTCTGCGTTCTCTGTGGTTAATTGCTTCAAATATGCCGAAAGTTGTTTGCCGCCGAGATGAAGCGGCTTTTGAGAAAAGGATAATGATGTGCAATGTAAATGTCAATGTAAAGTTTATGTAAGGCAAAATGTAAATGGCGATTGAAGCTTGATCGCGTATAACCACAGAGGGCTCAATGCAATTCTCTGTGGTTAATTCTGCTTCCAAGGAACTCACTATTTCGGTTGGGATTCGTTGTCGTTGTCATTATCGTTATCGTTGTCGCCGCTCTCGATTACGATTACGACAACGACAACCATTTCGCTATCGCTTCACTGACAACGAGAAAAGCTAAGAAGCATGGACGCGCAGCGGAGTTCTGAGCTTCCAGGAAGTTAATTCGATACCGATACCAAGGCACAAGTTCCTTTCTGCAAAATCACGGGAACCGGTGTACGTCAGATTTTTACGAATCCATCAACTTAGTCACAAATCCCTCCAAAACAGGAGCATGAGCAAATCCGGATGCTCCGGGATTAGACAGAACCGGCAGAATCAATTATACTAATTTACTAATATTATGATAGAGATACATTTAATCTGACGAAACCATTATACGTGAATGCCAACAGCATGACAGGGAGGTGCCGTTTATGTGGATCCATTCTAAAATTTTACGGGCAGCCGTTCTTTTTTTATTCGTTCTCAGCCTTTCGGCATGTGGATCATTCAGGACACCACCGTTGATAAAAGCGACCGATCAGGGCATGAATCAGGAAGTCGGCCAACTGCTGGCCGATGGCGAAGATGTCAATACGACAACCGGAAAAGGGGTTTCCGCGCTGATGATCGCTGCTGCAAGGGGGCACCAGGAAATCGCTGAACGGCTGATCGAACACGGCGCGGATGTGAATGCGGCGGTTACGGAACCGTTTGAAAAGGATGGGCAGCCGGTTTTTCAGGGGACCACTCCTTTAATGGCGGCGGTGGCCATGAATCATCCGCAAATCGCCCGACTGCTGCTGCAAAACGGCGCAGATGTGAACAAGGCGAATATAAACGGATCAACGCCCCTGATGATTGCGGCGGCACAAACGGATGCCGAAACGGTCGCCACGCTGATCCGGCAGGGTGCCGATGTCAACGCAGCCACGACTCAAACGTTTGAATATGACGGACAAAACATTTTTAAAGGAACGACCGCCCTGATGGGGGCAACGGCGACCAAAAAACCTGAAATTGCCGAATTGCTCATCGACAGCGGTGCGGACGTAAATGCCCGAAGTGCACATGGTGTTTCTGCGCTCATCATTGCTGCCGGCAATGGGGATACGGAACTGGTCCGCACACTCCTTGAAAGAGGAGCGGACCCGAATATCGCCGTTACAAAAAACTTTACCGTGGAAGACAAGGAAGTGTTTAAAGGTGCAACCGCCGTAATGGCGGCAGCAGATAGTGGCAATGCCGCCATTGTAAAACTGCTGCTCGAAGCCGGGGCGGATCCGAACGCCACAATCAAGCCGGGCGGGACGGCTTTAATGGCGGCCGCATCAAAAGGGCATCTTGCGGCGGTCAAAGCGCTGCTGGAACATGGCGCGAATGTAAACGCCAAAACAACGGAAACTTTCAAAATTGGTGGAGATACGGTTCCGCATGGTTCATCCGCCCTTGCCGGCGCCAGCTTCAAGGGTCATGCGGCTGTTGTCAAGAGCCTTGTTGATAACGGTGCGGATGTGAATATCAAGGACGAAGAATTTCTCATGGATCCGCTGTTTCTGGCTGCATTTCAGGGGCATCTCCCGATCGTAAAGATTCTGATCGAAAACGGTGCGGATGTGTTTGCCGAATCCAAAAGGGGAACGGCCCATAGTTGTGCCTATGTGCAGGGAAACAAACGAATGCTGGAGTTGATTAACAATGCCAGAAAAGAAATAAAGGCAAAAGAGGCGAGCAAGTAAAACTGGATTTGCAACTCCTTCATATTCAAGAAAAGAGGCGCATCATGCATCTCACGTACCGGTTCAAACCGTTCTGGATCCTGCTGCTGATCTCCTTCTGCTTTTCCGGGTGCACCGCAGGTGCACGCGCGAAAATGATGGCCAACGGCATGAAGCCGATACTGCAGAACATCAATATCGCCGCAAGGCAGAACACGGACATTGAACTGATCCGGGACGCCATGCCAGCAGGATTGGTTCAGCTCGACGGCCTTGTGGAGGCGTCTCCCGATAATAAATACCTCCTGGCAACCGCCGCGGAAAACTACCACGCCTATGCCTTCTTCTTCGTAGAGCCGGAAGACAAGGCGGCTGCCGAAAAATCATATCTCAAGTCCCGTGATTATGCGTTCCGGGCGTTAAATCAGAACAAGGCCTTTAAACAAGCCGAAAGCGGCTCACTTGAAGACTTCTCCCGGGCACTCCAGACGTTTGAAAAAGAAGATGTGCCGGCGATGTACTGGGCTGTTGCCAGCCGGCTGGCCTGTATGCGGATCGGCCGCAGCACCGGAGTGAATTCGGTAACCGAATTTCCGAAGATCGAGGCCATGATGGACCGCATGCTGGTGCTGGATGAAACCTATAACTATGGCGCCGTCCATGTTCTGATGGGCGCCTATTATGCCGGCATACCGGATGCCTTCGGCGGCGATTCCGAAGGCGCCGACTATCACTTCCAGCAAGCGTTCGACATTTCCGAAAGGAAATTTTTGCTCTGGCATGTCTTCTACGCCCAATTCTATGCGTTCCAGATCCGGGACAAGGCGATGTTCCTGGAAAATTTGAATTATGTGATATCGGCTCCCGAGAATCTGTTCCCGGAAGAGGCCTTTTCCAACCGGGCGGCGAAACAGATGGCAGGCAAGATGCTCGAGGAAACGGAGATGCTTTTTTGAAAAGCGAGAATCCAGGAGCCAGAATCCAGGAGGCAGAAGGGGTGGATGTCGCTTCGCTCCGCTAATTTTATATGATTGAGCCGAAGGCGAATTCCTTCTTCTGGATTCTGGCTCCTGGATTCTATATCCGATTCTTTACCCGTATGCCCTGCAGCCTCTATATAGAATCAATCTAACGGCCGGCCACATGACTCCATGACATCCTACATCTCCAAAAGACTCCTCTACGCCCTGCTGATCTTCTTTCTGGTCTCCGTTCTGATTTTCGTCATTGCCCGCCTCCTTCCCGGCGATCCGATCCAGGCGGCCGCCATGATGAACATGGATTTGGCCAATGAAGTGATCATGAACGATTTGAGGGTTCAGTTCGGTCTGGACCCGCCGGTGCATCTCCAGTATGTGC
>JAGXHH010000140.1 GCA_024636355.1 Desulfobacteraceae bacterium
ACATCAAATCGTAAACGGGAAATAATGCATATGAATTCCATTCACAAAATGTTTCAAATGCCCGTCATGCTGCTTGTTGCCTTCTTTCTGCTGGCGACGGGAAGCACCTGTTTTGCTGATTATGACTATATCAACATCAGTGAGCCCTTTTTGAAAAAAATCCCGGTCGCTGTTCCGGTATTAAAGCCGGTCTCTGAATCACCGGGTGCCGAAAAACTGGCAGAAGAAGCCGCTGACATGATGAGCCGTTCGCTGGATTATGCCGGATATTTCAAAATAATCGACCGCGCCGCTTTTCTGGAGCAGCCGCGGGAAAAAGGGATAACCGGACCCGATATCAATTTCAAAAACTGGACGGATATCGGGACGGAGCTGCTGGTGACCGGCGGGCTGCGTCTGGAAGGACAGGTTCTGCAGCTCGAGTACCGTCTGTTCGATCCATTTCGCGGTGAACTGCTTCTGGGTAAACGCTACACCGGTCGAACCGAGGACTTGCGCAATATGGTCCATAAGTTCTGCAGTGATATTGTCTATCGGTTAACCGGAAAAAAAGGGGTTTTCAACAGCCGACTGACATTCATATCGACAACGGATGATGGCAAGTCTTTATATGTTTGCGATTTTGACGGTGCCCAGCCGAAACGGATCGTCGGTCCGGAAGAAATAATTCTATTCCCTGCCTGGTCGCCGGACGGCAAACGCATTGCCTATACCTCCTATAAACAGGGCAACCCCGATATCTTCATCAAATCACTGGCAAACGGCCGTGAGGCCGTGCTGGCATCGTTTAAGGGCATTAATATTACGCCGGTGTGGGTGCCCGGACAGCCCCGTATGGCAGCGACGCTTTCTTATGAAGGGGATGAGGAAATTTATCTTTTGACCGAATCCGGAGAAGTTGATAAAAGACTAACAGAAAGCTGGGGTGTGGACGTGGCGCCCACCTTTTCCCCTGATGGCAAACAGATGGCGTTTGTCTCAAACCGTTCCGGCTCTCCCCAGATCTATATAAAAGACCTGAAATCGGGCCGTGAGCGTCGATTGACTTTCGAAGGTTCCTACAATACTCAACCGGACTGGTCACCCGAGGGCAATAAAATCGTTTATTCCGGCATGCAGGGAGGGCGGGCGGATATCTATACCATCAACCCCGACGGGAGCAACAGGGCACAGCTGACCCGGGATGCGGGCAGCAATGAGGCGCCCAGCTGGTCCCCGGATGGAAGCCTGATCGCGTTCGGTTCGACGCGAAGCGGTGTTTCGAACATCTACGTGATGACTGCGTCCGGAACCGATCAACGGCAATTGCTCCATATGCCGGGTAAACAAGCCTTGCCCGCCTGGTCGCCGAATATGGGTGAGTAACAGATACGAAAGCAAGGTGCCCGTATCTTCCTAATAAAAGAATCACAGCGTAAAAAAGGAGAAACGTACCATGACAATGAAGAAAAGTATCAAATTCGGAATGCTGGTTCTGGTCATGATGGGCCTGGTCTTTACCGTTTCGTGTGCAAAGAGGACCACTGGTCCGGAACAGGTAGAAACCGGTGAAGAACAGATGGATACGACCGACCAGGCAACGGATGCCGGCGGGCAGGATGCCGCTGCTATTGCTGAAGAAGCCCTCGAAGCACAGCGCGCCGCCAAAAAACGCGCCGAAGAACAGAAAAAGGCCGAGGCGGCCAAGGCGAATTTGTAAATACCAGCGTGTATTTCGCCTTTGATAATGCGTCCCTTGACCAGCAGGCGCGTGAAAAACTGCGCGCACAAGCCAAGTGGCTCATGGAAAATCCGGGTCCGACCGTGATCATCGAAGGGCATACGGATAATCGCGGCACGGATGAATACAACCTGGCGCTCGGTTCCCGCCGGGCTGAAAGCGTAAAGAACTTTCTGACCAACATCGGCGTTCCGGCCTCCCGACTGATCACCATCAGCTACGGAGAGGAACAACCGGCAGTCCGGGGCAACAATGAAGATGCCTGGACAAAAAACCGGCGGGTGGCATTCCGCATTCGCTAATGAGTTGAAGTAATTTATTCCGCCGGTTTTCGGATGACTTTTTTTTCGGTTATCCGAAAACCGGCACATTTGTGGCCGGCAGGTTATGCTGCCAAAAGCATCTCTGCCGTCTTTTCGGAATAACGATAGGGTTTCCTTTTCCGGAAGTTTGACGCGGAAACCATAATTACCCCTTATTAAGACAACCATCCCTTTTTTTCAGTTTCCGCAAAGACGGCAGCGCGTGACTTATCAACATGCAATCAGGAGGCGATTTCGGTTTGATGCGAAAACCCATCATTTTTTTAATTTTGCTGGTCATGACATCCGGTTGCGCAGCGCAATCGCATGTCTATCGACTTCAAGACCAGGTCTCCACCCTTGAGCAGGAAAACAAGAAGCTGAGCGACTCCCTTGCGGGCCTGAAATCCGAACTTGAATCCCAGCAGAGCAACCGATACGGCATGAGGGAACTCGTGGCCGATCAGGATGCTGAATTCGACCAGGTCAAGAGTGAGGTCCGCGAATTGAAGGGCAATTTTGAGGAAACGGAATATCGAATCCGACAGAATAGCCAAAAGCTGGAAAGCGATCTTGTACGGGCAAACGTCAAAATCGATAAGAATGCCGATGCTCTTGCGTTTCATGACACACGTCTGTCACGCCTTGAAAATTTTATGGGGCTCGAATCGGAAGATAAGTTAAAGGCCCGTGCCGAGACCCGGTACCCGAAAAAAAAAGAACTCGAACAACTGACCGAAGATGAATTGTATGATATCGCCAAGCAGATGTTCGATGACGGCGACTACGATTCGGCCATAGAGGGTTTTGCGACCTTTCTGAATAAATACCCGAAATCCGGCAGGGCCGATAACGCCCGATTCTGGATCGGCGAAACTTATTTTAATGAAAAGTGGTATGAAAAAGCGATTCTTGAGTACGAAAAAGTCATCAACGAATATCCCGATGGCAACAAAGTGCCTGCTGCTTACCTGAAGCAGGGCATCGCATTTCACAAGCTGGGTGAAAATGCAAACGCCCGGCTTATTCTAAAGGAGTTGATCCAGAAATTTCCGGAGGGTAACGAATCCAAAATCGCCCGTCAGAAGATTGCCGAAATGCAATGACCTCTGCCCCATGATAAAGATCTTCGGAATAGATCCGGGCCTGGCATCAACCGGTATCGCCGTTGTATCCGGTTCGGGATTGACGGTCGCCCATTATGCATTCGGAACCATCCAGACCGAAGCCGGCCTTGATATGCCGGAACGGCTGCGGCGGATCTATGACGAGATCGACCGGATTATTGCCGATATTCAGCCTGACGCCATTGTAGTAGAAGATGTGTTTTCCCTTCAAAAATACCCGAAATCCGGCATCACCCTTGGAAAAGTCACCGGCGTGATCCTGCTGGCCGGCTGCCGGGCGGCGGTTCCTGTCTGGGAAGTGGCCGTGCGGGAAGCCAAGAAGGTATTGACCGGCAGCGGCAATGCCGGCAAGGCCCAGCTCGAGGCCTGTGTCCGTCATCGTTTGAATCATCCGGAACCGATCACCCCATCCCATGCATCCGATGCTCTGGCCCTGGCGCTTTGCGGTCTGTATCGGAGTGATCCGGGCAACATGGCCGCCTTTTTAAGAAAATAGTTACTTTCAATCGCCAATAACGTTAAGAACCGGAAAGCCCGAACGAAATGATCGCTTATCTTGAAGGTACGCTGCTGAAAAAGGAAACGGATCGGATCCTTTTACTGGTCGATCATGTGGGTTACGAGGTCCTGGTCCCGGCGTTTGTCATGGAAACCCTGAACGGGAAGGCAACCGGCGACGGTATTTCCCTCTATATTTACTACCACCAGACGGATCGTCAGCCCAAACCGGTCCTGATCGGATTTAATCTGGAAGCAGAGCGCGAATTTTTCCAATTGTTTATCTCCGTGGAGGCTATCGGCCCGTTAAAGGCGGTCAAAGCGCTGAATTACTCCATCAGTGACATCGCCCGGGCCATTGAGTCCAAGGATGTCGGTCTTCTAAAGCGGCTAAACGGCATCGGGGAACGCATGGCCAATAAAGTTGTCGCCACCCTCCACGGGCGCACCGGCAAGTTCAGTCTGATCCGTGATGCCGATATGCCCTCGGCGGCTTCCGCAGCGGCCGGACCGGATTTTATCGCCAAGGTGATCGATGTCCTGGTCGGCCAGCTAGGATACAGAACCACGGAAGCCATGGAAATGGTAAAGGCCGCAATGAAACGCAAACCGCTGATTGCCGATCCTGAAGATCTTTTCGACGAGATCTACCGGGGGCAGCAGTCCGGTACCACGGGTTCATGATACGGGTAAGGGGTGGCAATGAGCGATAATGGTTTCAAATTTTCCACTGATCGGCAGGGGATCGTCTCCAATGCCTGCCTGCCTCTTGACAACGAACCGGATATTATCTCGTTGCGTCCGGAAACGCTTTCCGAATATATCGGGCAGCGCGAAACCACGGAAACCCTCCAGATCGCCATTGAAGCCGCCAAACAGCGGGGGGATGCGCTCGATCATGTGCTGCTGCACGGTCCTCCGGGGCTGGGAAAGACAACGCTTGCCCATATCCTTGCAAATGAAATGGGCGGAAAACTGGTGGTCACGTCCGGTCCTGCCCTCGAAAAAGGAGGCGACCTGATCGGTATGCTGACCCACCTGGGTGCCGGGGACGTCTTCTTTATCGATGAAATTCACCGGCTGCCTAAGAATGTGGAAGAATTGCTCTATCCGGCCATGGAAGATTTTTCCATCGATTTCGTTTTCGACAAGGGGCTCAATGCCCGCAGCCATCGGTTCCGCTTAAAGCAGTACGTCCTTGTGGGCGCCACGACCCGGGTAGGGCTCCTCTCCTCGCCACTGCGGCATCGGTTCGGAATTTTTCGCAGTCTTGAATTCTATGATGTCGATGATCTGGAAACAATCGTGCGGCGCTCAGCGGCGCTGCTCCAGCTGACAATCGACAGCGAGGGCGCCCGGGAGCTTGCCACGCGATCGCGTGGGACACCCCGCATTGCCAACCGGCTGCTCAAGCGGGTGCGCGACTATGCCCAGATCCGGGGCGACGGGCGGATCGACAAGCAGGCGGTGACAGACGCCCTTGTCCTGGAAGGCGTTGATGCCCTGGGCCTGACCCCGCTGGATCGGCGGTACCTTCAAACCGTGATCTCCTACTATCATGGCGGTCCGGTCGGGATCGAGGCTGTTGCCGCTACCCTGCAGGAAGAAACCGATACCCTGGTCGATGTGGTCGAACCCTACCTGCTCAAGACCGGCTTGATCATGCGGACCTCATCCGGACGCAAGGCGTCGGAAGCCGCGTTTGCGCATCTTGGATTCGGTCGCAAGTCCTGATTTTTATCCGGACAGGAAAGACTTACCCGGCTGTGAACAGGTGCTTGTATGAACCGAAATTAACACGCACCTGTTGGAAATTGTCGAACGTGACATCGTGGAATCCAAGCCGGAGTTCTGTTTTCAGCCGTTCGAACATGGACAGGTAGTTGTCGACAATTCGTTCCGACCAGTTCAAGCCGAGCTGCCGGGCCGTATCCTTTATGGTTTCCCGCTCCCCCTCGATTTCCAGAAAGTTCCCATAGGGCATCCGGTCCAGACACAGTTCGGTGTCGTCGAGGCGCCAGGTTTCCCGGATTTTTTCATATCGCTGGGCCGGCCGATACCCGATGCCGTCCAGGATGGTCACCATGGCATCAAAATCGTTCACCGTGACTTCTGTTTCCCGGTGAATTTTAAATTCCCCGTCAGTGTCCGGAGACTCTCCCTTGAAGGTCAGCAGGTTCCGGTCATCGGTTCTGCGCAGCCTGAGCAGGGATTTTCTCAGGATCAGCGAATGGTCCCGATCTTCGAACCGGATGTTGTTTTCCATCGATTTGCCGGAAAAGACTGCTCCTGTGGAGGCGATGCGCTCCCGGACGGCATCGGGATCTTCCAGGAAAAACTTGACCTCGATTTCAAGTGGCGACATAAAGAATTATTCCCTTTTTTGCCTGACCGGTTTCATCCGGTTATAATTAGAGCAGTGCCCTCCGGGATCGATATTTCGGGATGCCGCGGAATTTTTATCTGCCCCGGAGATTCGACTGTTAGGATCCATCAGGATATATGAAAATCCGGCTGATCTGTCAAATACGAGTATCTGGCGGAATGTCGACGTGAGATCCGCCTTTTACGCCCGGGCGGCCAACAGCAGGAAGATGCGCCGTTGTTGTTTTTTTCTTGACAGGACCCTGCGAATTCGTTACTAGTTCCAAATTAATTTTCGCATAGGAGTGAAAGACATTGAAAAAATATACGCAAAGTGCCAAGAAGAACGAAGTGGACAGGAAATGGTTTGTAGTGGACGCGGAAAACCTGGTCCTGGGCAGACTGGCGACTGAAGTCGCTTCGCGCCTGCGCGGGAAACGCAACCCGATGTTCACTCCGAATGTGGATACCGGAGATTTCGTGGTCGTTATCAATGCTGAGAAAATCCGGCTTACCGGTCGAAAATGGCTTCAGAAGACATATTACCACCACACCGGGTATATCGGGGGAATCAAGGCCATTACGGCCGAGAAGCTTCTGGAAAAACGCCCCGAGGATCTGATCCGGTTTGCGGTAAAAGGCATGTTGCCGAAAAACAGTCTCGGCCGATCTCAGCTCAAGAAGCTGAAAATCTATGCCGGGGACCAGCATCCGCATGAGGCCCAGCAGCCCGAAACGATGCCTTTTACGTAAATTCGATTTAAAAATATACCAGTATTGGGGGATAAATGGCAGAACTCGTTTTTTATGCGACCGGCAAGCGGAAAATGGCGGTTGCCAGAACATGGTTAAAGCCCGGAAAAGGCGAAATCATCGTCAACAACAAGCCGGTAGAGGAATACTTCTCTTTAGACGGTGCCCGACATATGCTGCTGCAGCCTTTTGAGTTGACCAATACGATGGGGGAGTTCGACATCAAGGTCACAGTGAAGGGAGGCGGCGCTCTGGGACAGGCCGGTGCTATCCGTCACGGCATCACCAAGGCCCTTTTTCTGTCTAATCCGGATTTTCGACTGGTTCTGAAAAAAGCCGGCTTCATCAAGCGCGATCCGCGGACCAAAGAACGTAAGAAGTACGGTCAACGCGGTGCACGTGCCCGGTTCCAGTTCTCCAAACGGTAAGTTTCATTCCTGTTTTTTTTTAAATTCAAGGGAACAGCAATGCCTGTGGAAGGCATATGCTGTTCCCTTTTTTGATTTTCTGGTGAAATCAGTTTAACCGAATCAGGTTGTCTGCGCGAATTATCTTGCGGGTGAAGCCGTGTGCGCCTTTTCCGCCGACCGTGCGGTTGCGGCCTTTGCGCTTGGCTTCATAGAGGGCCGTGTCGGCATCGCGGATCAAATGCTCGGGTCCGAGGTCATGGGTAGGTACGAGGCTGGAGACGCCGAGACTCATTGTGACAAACGGGGATACGGATGAGGCTTTGTGGGAAATGTTCAGATTTTCCACAGCCATCCGCAGGGATTCTGCCACTTTGAGCGCGCCTTCGGCTTCGGTATTGGGCATGATGATCGCAAACTCCTCGCCTCCGTAGCGGGCTGCCAGATCGACGGACCGTTTGATGACGGTTTTAATGGCGCCGGCGATTTCCCGGAGGCACTCGTCCCCGCTCTGGTGCCCGTAGGTATCGTTGTACTCCTTGAAACAATCGATGTCGCACATGATCAGGGACAAGGACCTCACCTCCCGTTTCAGCCGACTCCATTCCCGTTGGAGAAATTCATCGAACCGCCGCCGGTTGGCAACCTGGGTCAAGTCATCACAGACGGCCAGTGTCTGCAATTTTTCATGGGCCTTTTGAAGTGCGGCTTCCGCCATTTTCCGGGTGGTGATATCAAAAAATGAAACGATGCTGCTTTTCTGGCCCGGCGGTGTGTGGACTTTCATTACCACATGCTTCAAACCCCTGCTCTTATCAAGGATCAGGCACTCGTAATCATCGGGAAGGGGCAACCCCTTATCCTTGAGCCGATTGTGATATTTTCGGATACGATAAAGGCTCCGGCGTTCAATGAATTCAGACAGTCGTTTGCCGCCGGAGATTTCTTCCCGGCTGTACCCGGTCAGTTCCGTAAACTTGGTATTTGCCATGGAAATTCGCAGGTTTTTTTCCACCAGGATGGTGGCGGTCCCCGTGTTCTCAAAAAGGCTCCGGTACCGCGTTTCGCTTTGCCTGAATTTATGCGCCAGTTCCTGCAGGCGTGTATTGTATTTCTGCAGTGCGGCCTTGGCCTGTTTGCGTGAGGTGATGTCGACTATGGTGGCGATAATGCGCTCATGCCAGGGCATGATGCTCAACCGGATGATCGTGTGCTTGATATTTCCGTGTTTGTCCACCAGTTGGCATTCGTATTCGGTCGGGGCGATACCGCCGAGCGCCTGGCGCCGGTAGTGGAAGCGCCTGATCCTGTCCATGTCCTTTTCATGGATAAAATCCGTGAGCTTTTTCTGGTGGCAAAGTTCTTTTTTGCTGTAACGGGTCAGTTCCTCAAATTTTGCATTCACCAGCGCTATGCGCATGTTTTCTTCTATCAGGGCGGTGGCGGTGGCGCTGTGCTCGAACATGCTGCGGTATCGGGCCTCGCTGTCCTGGAGCGCCTGGCCGGTCTGATTCAGCCGTTGATTGGCAATATACAGGTCGGCTGCTTTTTTCTCCGCCCGGCGCTGGAGGATGTCAATATTATGGATCAGCACGTAAATATAAATCAGCACAAAAGCGGCGAGCGTCATGAAGAGCAGGGCGGCGGGATGGAATCCGATCAGGTATACCCTCAGCAGGTACACCACTGGGGCCGTTGCAACCGTGATCTTAAACAGCCTCCGGAAATTTTTGTAACCATGATGGGCGCCGTTTCCCACGGCCGTGACCAGGATAAGCATAAGCATCGCGGACGGATTCCAGGGATCAACCAGCCATGCCAGGTGACTTCCGGTGATATCGAGCAGAAACGGTACCTGGATAAGAGTCGAATCAAAACCGCGTCTTTTCGGAAGGTAATGGAAAAACAGGAACAGCATGAAAAACAGTGCACCGACGGTGACGGCGGTCAGGCGGGTGAACAGAAGCGGTGGATGGGAGTGGGTGGCAAAGTAAACGATGGCAACCAGCGTAAATCCCAGACGGAGCAGCAGTTGCAGGTTCGATCGAATAATTCGAGTCGCCTCTGTACGGGTTTTACCGGAACCGCCCGGGTCCATTGCCAGACTGGACAATTCCACTACCTCATCATCCGACTCGCGCGGAACCGAACATACAAATTTTCTGGACGCGGCTGTCAGCATAAACAGAGTTCATCTTTTTTAACTGGGTTTGGGAAATGCTAATATAGATGCAAGTTTATCTGTTTGTCAATTTAAAACAGGAAGATAGAATACGTATGAAATGTCTTTTGAGAGAGACAAACGCGCAAAATGAAGATATCCTTACCAATAGGAAAGTATTTGCCCTTGAAAAGCAGGGGGCGATACGTTAATAATGACGCCATTATCCCGCGACATTGCCGTCCGAAACGGCCGGAATCATAATTTAAAGTCCTTTTAAAAAATATGGAACGATTCGATTATTTCATCAAACGCTTCCTGCTGGTAATACCGACATTTATCGGCATCACCCTGCTGTGCTTCGGCCTGATCCAGTTTGTCCCCGGAGGACCGGTGGAGCAGGCGATCATGCAGATGAAGGGAATCGGTGAATCGTCCTACCAGCCGGGTCAGGGGAGTGCCGAGACAATTTCGGAGCAACAGCGCAAGGAGATCGAATCCTACTACGGGTTCGATCAGCCGTTTTACAAGCGCTATTATACCTGGCTGGTCGAGGACCGGGTCGGCATGCAGATGCCGTCATACCGCTATCCAAATAAAACGGCCTGGCAGCTTATCCGGGAGCGGTTCGAGGTGTCGCTTATCTTTGGCTTGACCGGTTTTTTCCTTTCCTACCTGGTCTGCATACCCTTGGGAATTTTCAAAGCGCTCCGTCACAACAGCATTTTCGATATTTCTTCCAGTGTCGTCGTGTTTATCGGGTATGCCATTCCGCCATTTGCATTCGGCATGGTACTGAAGATGCTTCTGGGCGGCACGGTCGAAGGGCTCTGGGATATTTTCCCGGTTGCGGGTTTTCATTCCGACAACTTCGCCAGTCTGAGCGCTTACGGAAAGGTGAAGGACATTTTTATGCATATGTTCCTGCCCGTCCTTTGCTATATGGTGGGCAACTTCGCCGTATTGACCCTGCTCATGAAAAATTCCCTCATCGAGCAGATCAACCGGGATTACGTGCGGACCGTTCTGGCCAAGGGAGGAACTTACAGTCGGGCGATCTGGGGACATGCGGTTCGAAACGCCTTGATCCCCATAGCTACCGGCATCAGCGGCATCCTGACCGTCATGTTTGCCGGATCCGTCATTATCGAGCAGGTCTTTGAAATACCCGGGATGGGCCGTCTGAGCCTGGAGGCGATCGTCGGACGGGATTATCCGGTATTCATGGGCATACTGGCGTTAACATCGTTTCTTGGGCTTCTGGGCAATATCCTGGCGGATTTCTGTTACGTTCTGATCGATCCCCGGATTAATTTCCAGAAACAGTAGGGCGATCCCGGTGGATGCAAGGGTTTTTTTGCCATTCATCGATCGGCATCGGCTTCATAATCAGTTGATTTCCAGTTAACATTCATGCAAATCATCCGGAATCCGGTTACAATTAAGCGGTTGAAGCGTTTTCGAGCCATGAAACGGGCGTATTACTCGTTCTGGATTCTGGTGATCCT
>JAGXHH010000141.1 GCA_024636355.1 Desulfobacteraceae bacterium
GGGACCGGACTTGGACTGGCGACCTCCTACGGCATCGTCAAGCAGCACGGCGGCAACATCTGGGTCTACAGCGAACCTGGCCGGGGGACAACCTTTAAAATTCATCTGCCGCTATGCACCGATGAAACCCCGGTCGAAATCCAAACCGTGGAAAAGCATCCGATTGCCGCCGGTGATGCAACGGTTCTGGTGGTGGAAGACGATATGTCGGTGCGCAGGCTCGCTGTCGGTATTCTGAAACGCGGAGGATACGAGGTGATCGAATCCGATTCGGTCCGGGATGCGATCGAAAAGGCTGCAGCGTATAGCGGTGCAATCCAGATTGTTCTTACCGACGTGATTATGCCGGAAATGAAGGGTCCGGAGGTCTTTTCCCGAATATCCGAAAGCCACCCGGAAGCCAGGGTATTGTACATGTCCGGCTACACCGACAACGTGATCGCCCGCCAGGGGGTATTGCAAAAGGGGATTCACTACATCCAGAAACCGTTTACGGTCAACGGTTTGCTGGAAAAGGTGGCTCATGTGCTGAAATAGTGAGGCAATAGTTAGCCTATCCTCCGATTGATCCATGACCCGAATTGCTCGTTTTCTTTCCTTAAAAAAGTTCCTTCCCGTTACGAACACGATTGAAGACCAATGTTCCTTTCTGTAATAACGCCGCGAAGCGGAGTTCGTAGCTTTTTACGAGTGCATCAACGCTACTAAAATAAACTATGCTAATTTCTAGTTGACAATATTCATTTATTAGAATTAAACTCAACTAAACTCAACTAAAAACTATTAATTAGTCGAGACTCCCAATGACAGATCATCTCAAGGCATTTAATGCGCAGGAAGCCGCCGATTTTTTGAATGCCCACGTAGAAACAATCCGGCGTCTTGCACGAAAAGGGAGTATCCCATCCTTTAAAGTCGGCAAGGACTGGCGCTTCCGAAAAGAAGACCTGCTTGCATGGGCGCAGGCGCATTACCCGCGCAATAATCATCCCCCCACCATTTTAATTGTCGAAGACGATCAACAGCTCCGCCGCCTAATGCTGCAGCTGCTCAAAAAAGAAGGATTTCAGATTATTGAAGCGGAAAATGGAGAAGTAGGCCTGGAATGCTTACAAGACCAATCGGTCGATCTGATTCTTTTGGATCTGGAAATGCCGGTAATGAGTGGCGTTCAATTTCTTACACAGCTTCGGCAGCGGCAATTGGAAATTCCGGTCGTTCTGGTCACCGGGCATCCGGATGGGGCGCTTATGCGTGATGCCATGGAGTACAGTCCGCTGCTGCTTATAGCAAAACCATTTAACCGGAAACATCTGTTGCGCACCGTGAAGGCGGTAGTCTCTCCGCCTGAAATTACCGCGCAGATCTGAGAAGAATATGAACCAGATATACGCCAATCAGTGTTCCAGTAACCCATTCCTCAGCCCGGAGATATTCGTGAAAGTACCTTTTTCAAGAAAAAAGATGATATTCATCATTCGGCTGCTGGTCATTATCACGACAGCGTATTTCATTATATTTACAGGTGATGAACCCTCATCCGTCGGATATTTATTCATTGTCGCATACCTGTTAACCAATCTGATTGTCTTCTGGCTCCCGGAAAGGTTCTTTTACGAAGGCCGGTTTTTTTATGCATTAATTTTGTGTGACAGCATAATGCTGCCCACGGGTATTTTTCTCTCCGGATACATCGGCTCGGACTTGTACCTGCTCTATTTCTTCGTCCTTGCGTTAACGGCGATGGGTGCGAAGTTTGAATACTTGATGATAAACATTTTGATCTTTTCCTTCTTGTATGGATGGTACTTATTTCATAACGGCTTTTTAACAGAGGGATCGGCCGTCAATTATGGATTGCGGATACCCTTCATCTTAACAATTACAATGTTTTACGGTTATGTCACCACGATACGGCTGAACGATAAAGATGCCCGGATTCAGGAAGAACGGGAAAGATATGAACAAATCGTCCAGGCCACGGATGTGCTGATGTGTATTGTCGACCAGGAAAGCCGACTGCTGTTTGCGAATCAGAAATTTGTCGAATTATACGGCCATGAAGACGAAAAAAATATCCTGGGCATCCCCTATTCTGAATTTCAAAGCTCGGAAGAAGATTCAGAAGATCCCATGGATTATATCCATACGGTTTATCAAACCGGCGGCACAATCCACTTTGAAGCATATGATCGGCACAACGACAAAACCTTTGCTAACACATTAAACCCTGTACGAAATCCGGTCACCAACGATGTTTTTGCCGTCAGTATCATCTCAAAAGATATTACCGAAAGAATTGAACGAGAAAAAAAATTGAACGATACTATCGAATTGCTGCAAAGAACCCGGGATCAATTGATTCAAAAGGATAAAATGGCCGCCCTTGGCCGAATGGCATCCGGTATTGCACATGAAATCCGGAACCCGCTTGAGATCATCACGATGGGAGTCGATTATCTGGAATACAATCTTCCCAGGGATAATCGCAATCTGCAAAAATCCATCGATAAAATATACAATGCGATCACCCGGGCAAATAATATCATCAGAGACACCTTGTCCTTTTCAAGACAATCGAATTTCCAGGTGAAAAATATTCCCCTGTATCCCCTGCTCGATAATTCGCTCTCCCTGTCCAAACATATTATCCGCAAAAGCGGGATCATACTGGAACGTGACTACGAAAATGAACTGCAGGAAATAGCGGCTGATCACAATATGCTCGAACAGGTTCTGCTGAATCTCATCAAAAATGCCGTAGATGCCATGAAAGAGAGTAAAGAAAAAAAACTGGTCATTCGTACGTACAAACAAAAGGTTACCCAGATCGATTACAAGACCGGAAGCCGCCGGTCCGATTTTTTTAAACTAGGAGGGGAAATGGTGATCGTTGAAATAAGTGATACGGGGGCCGGCATTCCGAAGGCCGTCCTGCCAAAGATATTCGAACCGTTTTTTACCACCAAATCCACAAATGAAGGGACCGGGCTGGGGCTGAGCCTGGTCCATATGATTATGGAACGATTAAACGGCACGATCGACGTCAGGAGCCGGGTGGATCATGGAACGACCTTTTACGTCAAACTACAGCCCGCAATCCCTAATCCGGATTTAAAAAAGGTGTGATATGTCAGAAAAATTGAAAATTCTGGTTATCGACGATGAAGAAGATTTTTGTTTTTTCGTCAGGGAAAATCTTATCCGGGAGGGGACCTTTGATGTATTTGTTGCGACAACAGGCGTATATGGCATCGCACTGGCGGTGAAGGAACAGCCCGATATTATCCTGCTGGATCTGGTCATGCCGGATATGCCGGGGGAAGACGTGGCGGATGAATTGAAGAAAAAGCCGGCAACCTCGAATATTCCGATTCTTTTTATCACTGCACTGGCAACCGAAGACGATATCGAAAACAGCAACGGCAGCAACTACATGCTCGCAAAACCGGTACGAACAAAAAAATTGATAGAAACTGTTCATCATATTCTTGGAATCTGTGCATTTAATCATCATGCTTGATGCATTCGTAAAAAGTCTCGAATTCGTCATTCCGGCGGATGCCGGTGTGTTTAACCGGTGTGTTTAAAAGGCGGCAGCCGTAATCCAGAAGCAGTCTGTTTTTTACCGTATTCCTCAATGAGGACTTGTCATGCCAAAAAATGTTGAATATCCCGAACATCTGCCAGTTCTGATTGTCGATGACGAAAAAGCGATCAGAGATATGATCGCCCTGGGATTGAGCAGATCCGGCTACCGTTGCTACACCGCCGAGAGCGGCGTTGAAGCCTTGGAGCTCCTTGGGGAGCATCCCATCGATGTGGTGATCACGGATATCCGGATGCCCGGGATGAACGGAGTTGATCTGCTCAAAAAGGTAAAGAGTAAATACATGACAGATGTCATGATTATGACCGGTTTTACCGAAGATTACAATTATGAGTCGATCATAACCGCGGGGGCCAGCGATTTCATCCAGAAGCCGATCAGCTTACGGGAACTCATGATCCGACTGAAACGGGTGCTTCGCATGCGATACCTGCTGATCGAAAGAGACGGAATAAACCTGGCACTCCAGGACAACATTCAGAAACTTGAAACATATTCCGTCGAATTGGAAGATACCCACAAAGAATTGGAATCGTCTTACCTGGATACCATCAACCGACTGGTTGCCGCCGCTGAGTACAAGGACGAGGACACCGGCGACCACATCGTCCGCATTGCCATGTATACGGAATTTATGGCCAAAAACTTCGGGCTTCCCGAAGATACGGTAAAGCTGCTCCGTTATGCTTCTCCCATGCACGATATCGGAAAAATCGGCATTCCGGACAAGATACTGATGAAACCCGACCGGTTGACCGCCGAAGAGTTCGAAACCATCAAAACCCATACCACCATCGGGGCTTCCATTCTCAGTGGTTCGAAAGCCGATGTATTGAACCTGGCATGTGAAATCGCCCTGAACCATCATGAACGCTGGAACGGCAGTGGATATCCGAACGGCCTGAGCAAGTTCGACATCCCTGTTTCCGGGCGAATTGTCGGACTTGTGGACACCTTCGATGCTCTCACCTCCACGCGGCCGTATAAGAAACCCTATCCGGTGGAAGTGGCCGTCGATTTTATCCGGAATGAACGGGGGACGCATTTCGATCCGGAGATTGTCGATACATTTCTCTCCTGCCTGGACGGAATCAAACGCATTCGGCAGAGCATCGGTTCCGATCCCGGCCTCAATCCGGCCGATATGATCTGGAGCAAGCGGGATGAGGACAAAGGGCTGGATAAAAGAATCAAGTATCGCATTGGTGCATGAACGAAAACCGTAATAATTGAAATTCCCTGAAAATAAATCATGCCGCCATCCGCAATAGTACGTCTACGAATGAATTTACGGCGGATTTGCGTCATTGCCAATATCTCGTTTCAGCTCTTTGAACGCCACACAACGCGATCATAGGCGCCGACGGGTTTTGATGCGGCCATAGAGATTGACGGTATATTCGCTTGAAGTAATAGGTATAATGATCGCAATGAGGGTATAAACAAACCATGTTCCGGGAAAGGAATACATATGGCGCAAACCGGGAAAATCATGTCATGACAACCTCGACACGGCCTGATCCTTCAGCCGATTCCGGCGTTTCTCTGCGCCCCTATGCGCTTATATTCATCTTGCTCGCCGCTTTGCTGTCCGCAACGGGCTATGGGATTTACCGGCATGAAAAGACGGCCATCAAGGAGGAGAAATATAATGATCTTAAAGCCATCGCGGAGTTAAAAACCGATCAGATCATTGCCTGGCGCCGGGAGCGGCTCAGCGACATCAGGCTTCATTCATCCTCCCGCTTGTTTCGGGAAGCGGTCGCCCGGCTGAAATCCGCACCGGATGATTCGGCGGTGATCGCGGACCTCCTGTCCGACATGAGACTCCTTCGGGATATGTATCAGTATGAAAATGTGATTTTAGTCGCTCCGGACGGTCGCATTCGCCTGTCGACAGATCCACGCCTGACGGTTTTGGAGAAAAAAACCAAGGGACTGGTTGCCTTGGCGGTATCGTCGGATGAGGCGGTTTTCGGCGATTTATTCCGGTGTCCGGATTGCGGCGGCATTCATCTGGATGTGGCGGCCCGAATAGTGGATGCGGAAAATCAACCCCTGGCCGTGCTCCTCCTGAGGACTGATCCGGAACACTTCCTTTTCCCCCTTATTCAATCCTGGCCCCTGCCGAGGAAAAGCGCTGAAACCCTCCTGGTCCGCCGGGAAGGGGAGGAGGTCCTATATTTAAATTCTCTTCGCCACCAGTCCGATCCGCCGCTATCCCATAGAATTCCCGTCTCTATTGCAGACCTTCCGGCAGCCCGGGCGGTTACGGGGGAGATCGGAGTATTTGAGGGAAGAGATTCCCGGGGGGTACCGGTGTTGTCCGATATCCGTCATGTGCCGGATTCGTCCTGGTTCATGGTGGCCAAGATGGATGCGGATGAAATCTTTGCCCAGGTCCGTCAACATGCCTATTTCATCGGACTTTTAACCCTGCTCCTGGTGGCGTTATCCGGCGCGGGGGTTGCGCTTATATACAAACACCAGGGGAAACGGACGTTTCAGACCCTTTACCGCGCCGAGCGGGAGCGGGCCGAGGCCAAAGAGGAATTTAAAACCACGCTTTACAGCATCGGGGATGCGGTCATCACCGCCGATGTGAAGGGAAATATCCGCGAGATGAATCCGGTCGCCGAGGCACTGACCGGCTGGACGGAAGCGGAAGCCAGGGGCAAGTCCGCTGAAACCGTGTTCAGAATCATCGATGAAACGACCCGCGAAACAGTCGACAATCCGGTTCAAAAAGTTCTGGAAAAAGGCCTGGTGGTGGGGCTTGCCAATCACACCCTGCTAATCTCCAAAGACGGCGGAGAAATACCCATCGCGGACAGCGGCGCGCCGATTCGGGACGAGGCCGGCGACATCACCGGCGTGGTGCTGGTGTTCAGGGACCAGATCAAGGAGCGGGAAATAGAAAAGCTGATCCTGGTCCGGTTGAAATTGCTGGAATACGCGACAACCCATTCCCTGGAAGCCCTTCTTCGGAAAACCCTGGATGAAGTGGGCGTTTTAACGGGGAGCCCCATCGGGTTTTATCATTTTGTCGAAAGCGACCAGAAAACCCTTTCCTTTCAGAACTGGTCCACCCGGACCCTCCAGGACTTCTGCACAGCCGAAGGCAAAAGCCGGCATTATTCCATTGATGAAGCCGGGGTGTGGGTGGATTGCGTCCGCGCCCGCAAGCCGGTGATCCATAATGATTACAAATCGCTGCCCCATAAAAAAGGGATGCCGGCAGGCCATGCCGAAGTGGTTCGCGAACTGGTGGTCCCCATCCTGAGGGCGGATCGCGTCGTGGCCATTTTGGGGGTGGGAAACAAATCCGTGGATTACACGGAAAAAGATGTGGAAATCGTCGCTTCTATCGCGGATATGGCCTGGGAAATCACGGCGCGAAAACAAAAGGAGGAAATGCTTTGGGCCCTGACGTCGCGGCAGGAAGCCATTCTTTCCGCCGTTCCGGACATCATCATGGAAGTGGACATGAACAAGATTTATATATGGGCAAATCCGGCGGGACGGGATTTTTTCGGAGAGGATGTAGTCGGACGGGAAGCCGCCGACTATTTCGTGGGGGACCAGAATGTCTATGATGTGGTTCAGCCGTTATTTGACGGCAAAGAGGACGTCATTTACGTCGAAAGCCGGCAGAGAAGGAAAGACGGAGAAAAACGGCTGCTCGCCTGGTGGTGCAAGGTGCTCAAGGATGAGAGTGGAAAAGCGACCGGGGCGTTGTCTTCGGCCAAGGATATCACCGATCAGCGGGTGATGGAAGATCAACTCCGCCAGACCCAGAAAATGGAGTCGATCGGCCGGCTGGCCGGGGGCGTGGCCCATGATTTCAATAATGTACTGTCGATTATCTTAGGGTATTCGGAGATGGCCCTGGAAAAAGTTTCCCCGAAAGACGCCCTGCATGAGGATATCAGTGAAATTCAGACCGCGGGCCGCCGGGCCGCGGATGTCACCCGGCAGCTTTTGGCTTTTGCCCGGCGGCAGACCATTGAACCGAAGGTGCTGGATTTAAATGAAACCGTGGAAAGCATGTTCAAGATGCTGCGGCGGCTTATCGGTGAAGACATTGATCTGGATTGGCATCCCTGGCCCGGCCTGTGGCCGGTAAAGATGGATCCGTCCCAGATCGATCAGATTCTGGTCAATTTGTGCGTGAATGCCAGGGACGCCATCGTCGATGTCGGTAAAATTACCATAGAGACAGACCGGAAAAGTTTTGATCAAGAGTATTGTGCAGATCATGCGGAAGCCTTTATCGGGGATTTTGTCATGCTGGTGGTGACGGACAATGGCTGCGGTATGGATGCGCAAACCCTTGCACAAATCTATGAACCGTTTTTTACCACTAAGAAAATGGGAGAAGGCACCGGCCTGGGGCTTTCCACGGTGTATGGTATTGTCAAACAGAACAACGGATTTATAAATGTTTACAGCGAACCGGAAAAAGGCACGACCTTCCGGATTTATCTGCCCCGCCATGTGGGCGATGCCGGCGGGCTTGAAACGCAATCCGTGGTTAAAACCCCGCCGCACGGCAGCGAGACCATGCTGATTGTCGAAGATGAGGTCCCGGTATTAAAGCTTGTCAAGACCATGCTCGAAAGACTGGGCTATACTGTTCTGGATGCGGCCACCCCGACGCAGGCCATGGAAAAGGCCCGGGAGCATGGCGGCAGAATACATCTCTTGATAACCGATGTGGTTATGCCGGAAATGAACGGCCGGGCACTGGCTGAGCAGCTGCAAGCTCTTTATCCGGCTCTAAAGGTCTTGTTCATGTCCGGTTATACGGCCAATGTTATGGCCCATCGGGGGGTGCTGGATGCGGGTGTGCATTTCATTCAAAAGCCGTTTGGCAAAATAGACCTGGCGGTCAAGGTGCGCGAGGCCATCGAAAATTGATCCTTTAACAGGCAAAAATGATGGGAAGAGATACTTCATGGAATTAAATGACGCCATCACGCTGCTGGCCATCGATGACAAACCGGACAACCTGACGACTCTAAGCGCGGTGGTGAAAGATGTCCTGCCCCGCACCGTTATCCTGACGGCCGCAAACGGCCCGGCCGGGATCGAACTGGCCGTAGCAGAGGACCCGGACGTGATCCTGCTCGACATCGTCCTGTCCGGTATGGACGGTTTTGAGGTGTGCCGCCGGCTTAAGGCGGATAAGCGGCTAAATGATATTCCGGTGGTTTTTCTCACCGCGCTCAGGACCGACGTAACCAGCCGGGTCAAGGCCATGGAAGTCGGGGCCGATGGATTCCTGACCAAGCCCCTGGAACCGGCCGAGCTGACCGCCCAGATCCGGACCATGGCCAGGGTCAAGGCGGCCAACCGGCTCCAGCGATCAGAACGAAAAATGGCGGAAAAAGTGTTGCGCGAAAGCGAAGCACTTCTGAACAAAATATTCGACGTGCTTCCCATCGGGCTGTGGTTTACCGACAAAAACGCAGCAATTCTCGGTGAAATGTGTCTGTGATTAACGGGTGACCACGTAGGAGCGGGCCATGCCCGCGAAAATGCATCCGCCATCGCGGGCATGGCCCGCTCCTACAGAGCCTTTCGACGTTCACCGGGAATTGTTGACAAAAACGGCAAGCTGATCAAGGGCAATCCCGCCGGTGTGGAAATCTGGGGAGCCGAACCCAAAGTCCCAATGGAAGAATACGGCGTATTCAAGGCCCGTCGCCTGCCGTCGGGAGAGGAGATCGGGCCCGATGACTGGGCTCTGGCCCATACCATTAAAAACGGAACCACCATCACGGATGAACTTCTGGAGATTGATGCGTTTGATGGCCGAAAAAAAATCATCCTCAACTATACCGCTCCGGTGATGGATGATGCCGGCAAGATGCTCGGCGCCATAGTTGTCAATGAATGATATCACGACCCAGTGGCAGGCTGAGGAAAAGCTGCGGCAGAGCGAGGAAAAATATCGGCGGATCGCGGAAAATATTTCCGATGTGGTCTGGATCGTGGATTTTGACATGCGATTGTCCTATGTCAGCCCGTCGGTGGAAAAAATGGTCGGAGAATCGATGTCCGCGCATATGGATCGGCCGATTGAGGAGCGCCTTACGCCTGAATCCATGGAGAAAATATTCACGGTTTTTACCGAGGAACTGGAAAAGGAAAATGATCCGTCCGTTGATAAAACCGGTCCCGTGAGCTTGAACTCGAACACTACCGGGCCGACGGCAGCAAGTTCTGGATTTCCGTAAACACGTCATTCGTAAGGGATGAGAACGGCAACCCCATCGCCATCCAGGGGGTGACCCGGGAAATCACCGAACGCAAGCAAGCCGAGGAGGAACAGCGGAAACTGCGAGAGCAACTCGCCCAGGCTCAAAAAATGGAGTCCGTGGGCCGGCTGGCCGGGGGCGTGGCCCATGATTTCAACAACATGCTTTTCGTGATACTGGGACACGCGGAACTGGCACTGGGAGAACTGGCGCCGGATCATCCGGTGTATGCCGACCTTAAAGAAATCGACACCGCCGGCCGCCGGTCCGCCGGTCTGGTCCGGCAACTGCTGGCCTTTGCCCGCAAGCAGACCGTTGCTCCCATCGTACTGGATCTTAATGAAACCGTTGAAGGCATGCTCAAGATGCTGCGCCGGTTGATCGGTGAGAACATCGACCTGGCCTGGCTGCCGGGGCAACAGCTCTATCCGGTAAGAATGGACCCTTCCCAGATCGATCAAATCCTGGCCAATCTTTGCGTTAATGCCAAAGACGCCATTAACGGGGTGGGCAGGATCACCATTGAGACCCATAACATGACCGTTGGCCGGGAGCACCTTAACCAGTACTCCTTTTAAACCGTATTCATTATTCCGCATTCATCATTGTTACTAATAAGGAGCCCCAAACATGCTTATTAATAAGGAGCCCTGAACATGAATGATTCCAAAGCCGAGGATAAACCGGGAGCGGCAGGAGTCTGGACTGCCCAGGCAGCCGTTCCGCGCGGATTGCAAATGGCGAGCGGTCCACTCTTACCGGAAAATGACGACTTCGAGGTTGAGCTGGCCGACGTGCTCGACACGCCAGTCCTCCAGGAGATGATGGACGATTTCTATGGCCTGACGGGCATCGCTATGGCCATTGTCAATCGCAAAGGCGCCATCCTGGTGGCCACCGGCTGGCGGGATATGTGCACGAAGTTTCATCGTGTGCATCCCGAGACGCGGCGGCACTGCGTTGAGAGCGACACGGTGCTTTCAAGGGGTGTTGATCCGGGATCATTCAAAATCTACCGCTGCAAGAATAACCTGTGGGACATGGCCACGCCCATTATGCTCGGCGACCGGCACGCGGGGAACCTGTTTCTCGGCCAGTTTATTTTTGAAGACGAGGAGCCGGATCGGGAGATATTCAGGGAACAAGCCAAGTGTTATGGCTTTGATGAAGCGGCTTATCTGGCTGCCCTGGATCGCCTGCCCCGCTGGAGCCGGGAGCGTGTAGACCAGGCCATGGCCTTTTGCACCGCTTTAGCCCGGCAGATTTCGGAATTAAGTTACGGCAACATTAAGTTGACCCGGGCCCTGGCCCGGCAAAATGAAATGCTGGACCGGCTCGCCCAAAATGAAATGCTTTTCACCGACCAGAAGCAGGGCGATGCGGCCCTTCGGGAAAGCGAGGAGAAATTCCGGACAATCGCGGAAAAAATGGGGGATGTGGTCTGGACTTTAGATCTGAATTTGAAAATTACTTATGTCAGCCCCTCGATTGTGAAAGTGATGAGATATACTCCGGAAGAGCGGATACGCCAGTCGCTGGATGAAACGATGACACCGGAATCCTATGCACGGGTCATGGATACCTTGCAGGCGGAATTGGCTTTGGAAAATGCGCCTGACGGTGATCCGGATCGCGTGATTTCCATTGAAGTGGAATGTTATCACAAAGACGGCCATTTGATCTGGATGGAAAACATCGTGCGGGGCATCAGGGATGATGCCGGTCGCTTGATCGGAATTTATGGCGTATCAAGAGATATTACCGCCCGGAAACAATCCGAGGCGGCCATTCGGGAAAGCGAGGAAAAATACCGCCTGATTTTCAATCACGCACCCCTCGGACTGTTCTATTTTGATGCCAATGGCGTTATCCGCGATTGCAATGATGTGTTTGTCGGCATTATCGGATCTTCAAGAGAAGCGTTGATCGGACTTAACATGCTGAATCTGAAGGATCAGGGTGTTGTTGCAGCCGTCAGAAACGCCCTTGACGGGGATATCGGAGTTTATGAAGGAGTTTATCATTCAGTGACGTCAACTAAAGTGACACCGATCAGGGCCATTTTTACATCGATGACGTCGAAGATTGGTTTTTCCCGGGGCGGTGTCGGAATCATCGAGGACGTCACCAGATACAAACAAGCGGAAGACGAAAAAGAAAAACTCCGGAACCAGCTTATGCAGGCACAGAAAATGGAATCCATCGGCCGGCTGGCCGGGGGCGTGGCTCATGATTTCAACAATATGCTCAGTGTCATTTTGGGCCATACGGAACTGGCCATGGATGAAATAGAACCGGTTCATCCGCTTTACGCCGACCTTAAAGAGATCGATAACGCCGGCCGCCGGTCCGCCGGTCTGGTCCGGCAACTGCTGGCCTTTGCCCGCAAGCAGACC
>JAGXHH010000142.1 GCA_024636355.1 Desulfobacteraceae bacterium
GGCATAATCCATCTGGATCACCGGGGTGATGATGAGCCCGGCAATGGCCCCGATTCCTGCGGAAAGCGCAAAAGAGAGCATCACCATCCGGCGGTCGTTGATACCCGCCAGCCGGGCCGCATCCCGGTTGATTGAACAGGCGCGCATGCATTTTCCGGTCATCGTAAAATTGAAAAACAGCACATAACCGATGACCACCAGGATCAGCATTCCGATAATCCAGAGCGTCTGGGGCATTATGGTTGCCCCTAATAACTCGAGCGGCGCGGTTTCGGTGAACTGGCGCATGTAATGCGATCCCTTGCCCCAGAAGACCATGGCAGCCCCCTTGAGCAGGATGGAAACGGCAATGGTGATGATGATCAACCGGAGCACTGTCGGTTGCTTGACCGGGTTGATGGTCAGGCGCTCCATTAAAATCCCCACAACCGTAACAAAACCGACCGTCAGCAGAAAAGCAAACGGGAGGGACAGGTCCATCGCCATCGTCAGGGAGACCATCATCAACCCGCCGAGAACGACAAATTCCCCCTGTGCGAAATTGATGATACCCGTAGAGTTATAGATCATGTTGAAACCGATGGCCACCATGGCATAGATACACCCCCGCTGGATGCCCATGAACAGGAATTGAAGCCCATCGGTTATAAAGTGCCCGCCTGCATCCATTACTTATTCGATTTCGTTTCGGCCCGGGTTAGCACGTCTTGGCAAACGCTTTGGATTCCGGTGTGATCCAATGCAGCCGTATAAAATTTATCCGCTGTCAATGCCTCCGCATCGACAGCGGATAAAAGCCGTTCGCAGGAATTTTGACGGCGCTGCCGTCTTCTTTCCTGATTTTCACAAATGCATCATCTTTTCTTTGGCTAATCCTTGTAAGCTACAAACTTACCGTCTTTTACCGTCATCATTTCAAAGGTGTGCTTATCGAGTCCGCAGTGATCGTTTTTCGAAAATTCGAATACGCCGCCAATACCGACGAATTTCATGTTTTCAATTTCATCGCGGATTTTTGCCGGGTCGTCGCCGACTTTTTCAAGGGCCTTGGCGACAATGTGCATGGCATCATAGGCGTGCCCGCCGAACGTGGTCACCTTGTCGTTGTATTTTGCTTCATAAGCTTTCTTGTATTCTTCCAAAACCGCCTTCTGGGGATGGTCATCGGCGACGGTTTCGACGGCCATGATCCGGCCGGCCGGAAAAATCGAACCTTCGGCAGCAACCCCTGCGGCTTCGGCGTACTTGATATTGGCAAAACCGTGACTCTGGTACAGCGGAATGGTCATGTTCAGCTGCCGCATGTTGCGCGGCACGATTGACTGGGCCGGAACGATAGACCAGTTGACGACCGCCTGGGCGCCGGAGTTGCGGATTTGAATCAGCTGTGCCGTCATGTCGGTGTCGGAAGGGCCATAGGTTGCATCGACTACGATATCAATGTCGTAATTTCCGGCAAGGTCTTTCAATTGGGTTCGGCCGGCGTCGCCGAAACCCGTGGTTCCGGTCAGTATCCCGATTTTACTGATCCCCTTCGTGTTCATATGCTCAAAAATGCGGCGGACCGCATCGCTGTCGTTCTGCCCCATTTTAAACACCCATTGCCGCTGATCGGCCGGCTCGGTGATGCTGGCGGCCGCCGCGCATGACAGCATCGGCACCTTGGCCTGCTGCACGACGGGAATCGAGGCCAGCGAAGTTCCGCTTAGCGACGGTCCGATGATGGCGCAGACCTTGTCTTTTTTAATAAGCTTTTTGATGGCATTGAGTGCCCGGGTATTGTCCCCCTGGGTATCTTCGATGTGCAGGACGATTTTGTGCCCGTTGATGCCGCCGGCGGCATTGATCTGCTCTGCGACCATCACAGCGGTATTGCGTTCCGGCTCTCCCAACCAGGAGGCTTTGCCGGTAATGGAGAAGGCGCACCCGATGTGATAGGCTTTTTCCTCGGCCAGTGCCGCTGATGCCGAAAGAACGAAAATGCCCGCTAATAAGGCTGAAATAAATTTTTGCTTCACAATGCACCCCCACTTGTTATGGTTGTTTTGACGGACCCCTCTTTTCCATTTCCACACACGGTAAACCGGGCCGACTTACATCTTCAACACCCGCTCGGCTTTAAGGACCTTGATATCATTTTCCAGCATGATGTCAATTGCCCGGTCGATATCGTCGAAACTGAATATCAGAACCGCTTCATTGGCCTGCTTTTCAACAAACGCATACATGTACTCCACATTCAACCCGGCGTGCTCCGCAATGGAAAGCAGGTTGCCCAGTGCGCCCGGCATATCGGGAACGGCGACGGCGAGGACTTCGGAAAATCGCACCAGGAATCCCTGGTCCTGCAGGACATTCTGCGCCGTTTCAATATCGGATACGATCAGGCGCAGGATTCCGAAATCAGAGGTATCGGCTAAAGACATGGCCCGGATATTTACCCCGGCATTGCCGAGGGTAGTGGCGATTTTGGCCAGTCTTCCGGATCGGTTTTCCATGAAAATGGAGAGTTGTTGAATCTTCACGTCAGATCTCCGGCTTATACGGGAAACGGTATCAGGTTCAACCCCAGGGTTTCATCCAGGCCGGCCATAAGGTTCATGTTCTGTACCGCTTGTCCGGCTGCGCCTTTTACGAGATTATCGATAACCGACATCAGAATCAGACGCCCCTTTTCCCGGTCCACCACGAAACCGATGTCACAGCAGTTGGTTCCCCGCACATTGCGGGTGTCCGGCGGTGTTCCGGTTTTCGATATCCGGATGAACCGCCTTCCGGCGTAATATTCCGACATGCAGGCATAGATGGCGTCGTCGGAAAAATCTTTGCTGAGCCCGGCGTAAATTGTGCTTTCCATTCCCCGGTTCATCGGCAGAAGATGGGGCACGAACGTGATGTTGACAGGCTTGCCCGCCATTTCGGTCAACACCTCTTCCATTTCAGGTTTATGACGGTGACCGGCCACCTTGTACGCCTTGAACGACTCGTTGACCTCGCAGTAAAGGCTCGTCAGGGACAAGGCCCGACCCGCACCGCTCACCCCGGATTTCGAGTCGGCAATGATCGATCCGGGATCGATCATCCCGGCACGGACCAGGGGGATTAACGGCAAAAGAACGCTGGTGGGATAGCAGCCCGGATTGCCGATGATATCGGCGGTCCGGATCTGATCGGAAAACACTTCGCTTAACCCGTAGACTGAACGCTTCAGCAGGTCTCTGGCCGTGTGATTGGTATAGGCCGACTCGTATTTTTCCGGATCGGCAAACCGGAAGTCGGCTGAAAGATCGATCACTTTTTTACCGCGGGCGACGAGTTCCGGGACGATTTCCATTGGCAGCTTGTGGGGAAGCGCCGTAAAGACAAAATCGGCCTGATCACAGACCGCGTCGTATTCGAATAACTGGCATTCGTGTTCGATCATCCCGGACATGGACGGATAAATCCGGTGAAACGGGACACCCGCATACTGGCGAGATGTCAGTACGGTCACTTTGACCTCCGGATGACCGGCGAGAATACGAACCAGTTCCGCCCCGGCATAACCGGTAGCACCGGCCACTCCGACTCTGATCATGAAACTCCTCCAAACTAAACGATCCTGAATGGTTGCGCGGGACAGGCGGCTTTCTGTCTCGATTTTCAGCTGCCGGCACCAATGTTTGCGTGCCTATGTGATTAGCAAAGCATTCAGCCAATATCAAGCAGATTCATGGCATTAGCGCGATCTTTGCTTCAATCCTGCAAGATCTCCTGCATTTACATTCACGGTTCACGCTCCGCTGCGGTTTGCCTTTGTGACCGCAGCCGTTCGACAGGCCGTGTATCTGTTCGGATCAAACGTCCCGCCTGCATCGGACATAATCCGGCAGGGTAGACGGAGTATCTGCAGTGGGTCACAGAATACGCCGCGATCCAGGCGGTTTAACAGCGGCCAGTTTAATTGTTCTACCGGCGGCAGAAGATCCGCCCGGGCAAATGTCAGGTGCAGGTGCGGCGGCATCACCGTTTTCCGCGATCCTGCCGGGGCAATTCGGCCTAACCTTTGCCCGGCGGGCAGAATATCGCCGACGCTCAGATCGCGATCCGGCAGGATATGGGCATAAAAGGCATATGCCGATGACGCACCCGGTTCGGGAAGCAAATGGCGTACAATAATGGTTTCCCCTAAAAAATCGTCGCATCTCCCGACAATTTTGCCGTCAAAGGCCACAGGAATCCGAGTGGTTTCATCCAGGCGGCAGTCCCGGCCGTCAATCGTTTCAAACGTGCAGATATCAAGTCCTTCATGGGAAACGGGTCGCAACCCGCCACCCGGCCACCACGTCTGTGAACGGCCAAACAGCATGCCCGGAACAAATACCAGTCGTGAAAATCCGATTGTATTCAGGCGGTTAAGAAAGATCAATGCGTTTATGAAAACGCAGGCCGATGGGTCGACACCCGTAGTGTTTCGCTCTGTTTGCATCATTGTCTGCTTTACCGGGCCTCAGACCCGAAGGCGGCGTATCGGCGGGCTTCCAGCATGTCTCCCTTCTTTTCATAAATGCCGGCGATGCGCTGGTAGTAAACCGACCGGTTTGCCGGATCCTCCTGGGCGAGGGCCAGGTAAATATCGAGCAATTTAGTCGATGTGTCTCCTGCCTGAAAACTCAATTCGGCATAGCGGCGCTTCAGGAAAGGGTCGACCCGTTTCTGACACGATGTGCACTGATTGATGGTCTGTGCGTACAGTTCGCGGGCGGCTTCAAGATCCCCTCGCGCTTCAAGTGTTTTGGCAAGTGAGCGGGAGACAATCTCGTCCTGGCCGTTTATGGCGATGTACCGGTTGAATACGGATTCGGCGGCATCATAGGCTTTTTCCTGGAACCGGGTTTCTCCAAGGAGAAGCAGAATGGGCGGATTTTCGCGGATCGTATCGGGACAGCCGGCCAGCAACCGATCCGCCTTATCGTAATCGCGGGTATCCCAGTAGATTTCACACAGCAGCTGATATGCCCGGATATCTTCGGGGTGCTCCCGGAGAAACGATTCCAGCAGTTCCCGGGCATTATCGTAATCCTGCAGATGAATGTGGGCAGTCGCCAGTTCGAGTGCGATAAGATTGGGTCGCGCATTTTCTTCCATGGCCCCGGTCAGAAGTTCGACCGCCATTTCAAACTCGCCCTGGTTGAGGGCGATATAGCCTTGCTTGAAAGCGTCCCCATAGGAATGGTATGCGTTTTCAACAGATTCGGGCACGGCATGGCACAGCACGGAAAACAGTTCATCTTCAGAAGCATCCTCGGGAATTACAAGTTCCATCAATGCATCATCGGAAACAGCGGTTGAAGTTGCCCCGGGAACCGGCGAATCGGAAATGTCCGATTCGCCGTAATCCTCGATCAGGCTGTGAATTTTTTTTGAAACGGTATTCTTCAGGTTCTCGTCTTCGGCCAGATCCATTGCCAGTTGGAAAAGCTCCAGAGCTTCCTGGTAGTCGCCGGCATTTACCAGAATGTCCGCATTTTCCATGTGGGCCCGGGCAAGGAATTCACCGGCCCGGGTCATTTTCTGCCGGATGCGTTCGATAAGCGGCGCCTTTTCCGGAAATTTTGTTTCAATTTTATGCAAAGCGTTTTCGTATTCAATGCGGGCATCGCCGTATGCGCCGATTTCGATAAACTTATCGCCCCGTTGTTCATGTGTTTCCGGTGATTTACCGGAAAATATACTGAACAGACCCATGCGTTCTCCTTACCTGACTTGGCATTTAGGCTTATAAAAATTAGCCATTGATGACGTTGTTAAAAGTCTGTTTCTCTCGCAAAGACGCAAAGAACGCAAAGGTAAATGTATATAATTAAATAGTTTCTTTGCGGCCTTGGCGTCTTGGCGAGAAAAGAATCCTTTTTACGGTCGTAAAAAGCAAAAGCAACCACAGAAAAAATCGGCTACGGCTGCCGGTTGAGGTACTCTTTGGCCGCCGCGACGCCCTTTGCAAATCCATCAAGGATTTTCCCTTCGTTTCGGGTCAGACGGTTGACCTTGAAATCGTGCGGCGGATAGATGAGATCTATCCGGTGTTTATTTTCAAGGTCATCCAGAAGCCGGTTGTACCGGACACAGTGTCCGTCAAAGGCGGATAGCAACCGGCTGTATTGCGGATCCTTGTAATAGGATTCATACAGCATTTTTATCCAGAACGACTCTCGGATCTTGCGATACCCCCTGGGCCGGGTCAGCAGGACGAGAATTTCGCTTTCATCATATCCCATGGCCAGTGCCTTGTGGTACGGAATCGGATCGAGGACGCTGCCGTCGATATACATTTCATTCCGGTACGGCACGAATCCGCGATAAAAAAAGGGGATGGCTGCGGTCGCTTTAAGGGCCTGGAGAATATCGTCGGATTTGGTGCTGAAATATGCCGTTTTCGGAAATTCGTCCTTCCGGAACCGCGTGGCCGGCATGATAACGGGACACGATACGGTCCTGAGCCGATGCATGTTCATCGGGTCATCTCCGCCGACAATCGTCTCCACCATCCAGTCGAGATTGAGGATATGTTTTTCGGGGCGGAAAAAATTGGTCATGCGAATGAACGGCCCATCCAGGAGTTGGGAAAAAAACGCATCGCGGGCCAGGTGGATCTGCCCGGCCGCATAGGCGGCGCCAATCAGGGCGCCGGCGGATGTGCCGAGGATCGATCGCCAGGGCATGTACCCACGCTCGAAAAACGCCTGGAGCACGCCGACGTGAAAAATCCCCCGCATCCCGCCGCCTTCGAGCACCAGCACTTTTTTGGCGGGCAATCCTTTCAACCGGCTCGATATCGATCGGGCGAGATAATTAAGCCGGGCCAAAGGCCCCATGGCATATTCGTTTTGCCGGCGTATCAAGGAGGCTTTCAACGTGGGTTCATCCTTAAAGCAGACCATTCACGATTTATAGTTAACGTTCCGTTTCTTTTATTCATTACCAATATGTGTTCTTTTCGTGCGCGTGCGCGCAATCGGAATCGGCTCTCACCCCGTAGGAGCGGGCCATGCCCGCGACTTCTTTTCGTGCGCGTGCGCGCAATCCGGAATCGGCTTCAAGTTTTTTGATAGATGCGTCTATCTCCGGCATCAGAGCTTCATCGTAATATAGTATCCCCGGGTACCTCTCTGCAGCAGGACGACCAGGGAATCTTTCCATTGATACTTGATGATGGCTTTGCCGATGAGTTCGCCATTGATGTTGAGCAACGGACCACCGCTGTTTCCGGGATTGATCGAGGCATCGGTCTGGATGAAATCGTGAAATACACGGTCATCGGCTTTAAAACTCCTGTTCGTCGCACTGATCACACCGGTAGTCACGGTATGGGAAAATCCAAACGGGTTGCCGATGGCGATGACGGTTTCACCTGTAAACAGATCATCGGAATCGCCCATTTTTACAGCCGGCAGCGGCTGATCGGTCTTTATCTGAAGAACCGCCAGATCGGATTCCGGGTCGGCCCCGACGATTTCTGCCGTAAACTCCCGGCCATCGTTTAAAACCGCGGTCACTTTGCCGCTTTTGACAATCACGTGGGAGTTGGTGAGTATAAACCCCAGGTGTCCGTCTATGATCACTCCGGAACCCAGGCTGTTGAGTTTTCGTTTCTGCTCCGGGCGACGGTCGAAAAAATCATCAAAAAAATCGTCCATGCCAAATCGTGCAAAGGGATTTGCCCGGTAGCTGACCTCATATTCGGTGCTGATATTCACCACGGCGGGACCGACAAGTCTGACGCTTTTTACAACAGCGTTTTCCCGTTCATAGGCTAAGGCCCCAGCTGCGAAGGCGGTTGATAATCCGCAGCTGAGGAAAGGGGCGATCAGCAGGAACACGATGAGGCGTCCGTAACGCGTATTCATTTATTAAAAATCCACATTAACTGGTTGAATATGGCTGGTTTCCGTGTTAATATTACCAACAAACAACGGCACTCTTACCATTTTTACATGCGAATTACAACCGAAGCGAATTACAACCAAAGAGGGTATCGTCTATGTTTCAAATGATGCTGTTCGTGGGAAGTGTCATTGCCCTGGTGATCGGGGCGCTGGTCGTACTGATCGGCATCGGCGCCATTACCGGTTGCGCCGGGGGGCTGCTCGTGATGTGCACCGGGGGATTGATTGCGTTTCTCGCCGCCTGGTCGGTGATCAACTTTTTACTGCCGGCAACGGACAGGGCACCCCTTCCCCGCGGTACCGTCACCCTCATTAAACAAAACGGGATCTGGGCTTGATCTGTTACGATTTGCCGGATGAATCTTTAGTGTTTGATTTGGTCTGCCTGAGCAGGGCCTCGATTTCCCGGACCTTGCCGTAAAGGGAATCGACTTTTTCCGTCAATGTCGCCACTTGATCCTGTGAGGCGAGATTCATCATGGAAAGTCCTTCATTGACCCGCTGATCGATATTGTCCTTCATCCATTTGCGAAGGCCTGTCGAATAACCGACCATTTCATTTTTAAGCGTAGTTCCCTCGGATTCCGAGATTTCCTTTTCCCGGACCAGCCCATTGATCAACCGGTCGAGTTCTTCCCGTGACATCAACAGCGCGCTTTGCCACAGGGAAACGTATTTTTTGCCATATCCGAAAAGCGTTCCCCGCCCTTTTCGAAGCATCTGCATCAGAACCGATGAAGGCAGGGCATTGGCATCCGCCGATTTTTCCCTGGCCAGCAATTGGGAAACGATCTGTGCGGTCAGGTCCTCTTCGGTTTCATTGTCAATGATCCGGACCTCCTGGCCGGCTTTGATCAGCGCAGCAAGCCCATCCATTGTGATATAGCGCTTTTCCGTGGTGTCGTAAAGCTTCCGGTTCGCGTATTTTTTGATCAGGTGCATATTATTTTTCTCCTGGGTGTCCGTCGCTTGCAGCAGCAACGTCAAACGATGCGGTTAGCTGAAATATATGACGCATTGCGTTATTCTGTCAAGAAATAGCATCGGTCAACGTGTCCGCAAAATACCTTGACAAATATGTTTTGCTAAAAAATTCAATTGCAATCACCCTGACGGTTTGTTATTTTAGTTCAGACACCGGAAGTTCCCTTTCTAACAGATCTAATTATTCATACAGTTTCGGCGACCACTTACTGAGAACCATCCCTGTTTTACGACAGGGCTGGAATTCCTATTTCCTGCAAGGAGGCAATACCATGACAAAACAGGTTGAAATCATGTCCAACATTGACAATTTCTGGCTTCATATGGACCATCCGACCAACCTGATGGTTATCACAGGATTCCTCCAGTTCGATCATCAGCTGGATTTTGAACTGTTGAAACAGACGTTCAAAAACCGCCTGCTCTGCTACGACCGCTTCAAGAAACGCGTGGTCCGCCCCGTTACCGGAGTGGGCAACGCCATTTGGGAACTCGATCCGAAATTCGACCTCCGCTCCCACCTGCATCGCATCGCCCTGCCCTCACCCGGCAACAAGGAAACTCTCGAAGAACTGATCAGCGACCTGACCGCCACGCCGCTCGATCCTACCAAACCGCTGTGGCAGGCGCATTGCATCGAAAATGTCGAGGGGGGCGGCTCTGTACTTTTTGTCCGGATTCACCATTGTATCGCCGACGGTATCGCCCTGATCCGGCTGTTGCTTTCCCTGACCGACTTTGAACCCGATGCGCCCTGGAAAAACAATATCAGCCAGATGAAAACCGAAAAAGCCGCGGCGTTCGATATGTTTTCCCCACTTGAGTCGGCAATTAAAAAACTGAACCGGGCCAGAGACCAGGCGGTCAAAATCGGCAGGTTCATGGCGCATGAATTTGAAACCAGTATGTCCAACCC
>JAGXHH010000143.1 GCA_024636355.1 Desulfobacteraceae bacterium
CCCCCCGCCAGGGGAAGCCATGCGACACCCCGCTGCTGTCCGGTCCGGCGCCTGGTGATGAACTGATGCCCCGACAGGATACCCAGAGCCCCGAAAACCGCTGTGGAAGCACCGATCGACAAGTGGGCCGATTCGTACATGAAGGCGTTGATCAGGTTGCCCAGAATCCCGGTTCCCAGGATCATGAGAACCCCTACTCCCCAGCCGGTAATCTGGCAAACGGCGGTGCCGAACAGGGCAATTCCCGCCATATTCCCCATCAAGTGCGCCGTATCGGCATGAAGCATCAGGGCGGTTGCCGTCCGGTAAAACTCACCGCTGGTGATCCGTTCAGCCGATGCGCCGAACTCCGCCCACAGGGTGCGAACCGCTTCGCTTCTTTCGACCAGCATGTGAACGGCACTTAAAAAAACAGCGGTCCATATCCCGGCATACCCGTGGGAGTCGGTGCTTTCGGCTTCACTCTCGTCAAAGAGAGCTTCCGCCCGGTTTTCCGCAAAATACAGACGCATGGTTTGCCGGGCCATGGCGTAATGCCGTTCATCCACCCGGACGCTCCACCCGCCGGGTTGCCGCCGGATTCTATTCGGGATCGATGACGCATTCAGGACCAGGGCGCACAGTTCGGCGTCCTTCCTGGAGAGTTTTTCATACAATTCGATCATCTCAACCGTCTCGCCTTTGCCATGGCCGCTGATTTCCGGCAAGTTTAAATTCATTCGTTTCAACGATACCATTTAACCGATTCGACTGGCAAAACACTTTTGTTCTTCCAGGGTTGACAAATCCAAAATCGCACCCATTTTATCCGTTAAAATTATCCGCACTATTATCCGGCGAATCCTACCCGCCTACGATCAACATTATTATTGAACTAAATGACAGGAGTTTACCAATGACACCGAAGACGGAAACCCACGAGTTTCAAACTGAAGTCAAACAGATGCTCAATATTATCATCCACTCCCTGTATTCGAACCGGGAAATTTTCCTGCGGGAACTGGTCTCGAACGCATCGGATGCCATCGATAAACTCAATTTCAAAGCCCAGACCGAACCGAACATTCTCGGCGACGATGCTGAATTTAAAATCAAGCTGATCCCCGACAAGGAAAAACGCACCCTGACGATCTCAGACAACGGCATCGGCATGACCCGGGACGAGGTAAAGGAAAATCTCGGCACCATCGCGAGAAGCGGCACGGCGGCCTTTATCGAGGCCCTTGGAAAATCAAAGGACACAAGCGGACTGACCCCCGATATGATCGGCCAGTTCGGCGTCGGGTTCTACAGCGCCTTTATCGTTGCCGATCAGGTCACCGTCCTTACCCGGAATGCCGAAGATGAAAAAGGCACCCGATGGGTATCGACCGGCGAGGGCGACTATACCATAGAAGAGACGGAAAAACCCGGCCGGGGTACCGATGTGATCCTTCAACTCAAACCGGTGGAGGACGACGAAGACGATTTCACCGACGAATGGACCCTGCGCCGGATCATCAAGCACCATTCCGATTTCGTCCGCTTCCCGGTGGTCATGGACGTGGAAAAAGAGGAAACCGAAACCGACGACCAGGACAATCCCCTGCTGGACGCCGAAGGCAAGCCGATCGAGAGCGAACCGAAAACCGTCATAAAAGAAGAAACGTTAAATTCAATGAAGGCGATCTGGACGCGGAACAAGGCTGAGATCACCGAAGAAGAATATAAGGATTTCTATTCCCATGTGAGCCACGACTGGAATCCGCCCTTAACGCACCTGCACTTCAAGCTCGAAGGCACGACCGAATACACCGCCCTGCTCTTTATTCCATCCCAGGCCCCGTTCGACCTGTTTTCACCCGAACGGGCCCACGGTGTGCGCCTTTACAGCCGGCGCGTCTTTATCATGGACAACTGCAAGGAACTGCTTCCCGAATATCTCAGGTTTATACGCGGGGTGGTCGATGCACCGGATCTGAACCTGAACATCAGCCGGGAACTGTTGCAGCAGGACGCACTGGTCCGCAACATCCGGAAGAACCTGATCAAAAAAATCTTTGAAATGCTGGAAAAAATGGAACCGGAACAGTACACGGCATTTTTTGACAATTTCGGGGCGGTTCTCAAGGAAGGCGTTTACAACGACTGGGAAAACCGGGACCGGCTGACCAAAATGATCCGGTACAAAACCACCCGCTCGGAAGACAAATGGCGCAGCCTGGAAGATTACGTCAAGGATATGAAACCCGACCAGGAGCACATCTATTACATCACGGGCGACACCATCACGGCGAGCTTGAACAGTCCGCATCTCGAGGCACTCAAGGAAAAGGATTACGAGGTGCTCCTGATGATCGATCCGGTCGATGAATTTGTCATGCAGAACCTGACCGAATTCGAGGGTAAGAAATTCAAGAGCGCGGAAAAAGGCGATCTGGATATCGAAACGCCCGACAAGGAAAAAACGGCCGAATTCTCCAGCCTGTTCGATAAGATACGGGTCCACCTCCAGGACAAGGTCAAATCGGTCAAACCGTCGTCGCACCTGAAAGGATCGGTTTCCTGCCTGTCCGGAGATACCTATGACATGAGCGCCTACATGGAAAAACTGCTCAAGGCCTCCGGCCAGCCGATCCCGGAAAACAAACGGATACTGGAGTTGAACACGAACCACCCGGTTCTCGACAAAATTCACGGGCTCTTCGAACAGGATGCCGAAGCCGAAGCGCTCAAGGACTACAGCCAGCTGCTCTATGATCTGGCGGTGATCGGCGAGGGCGGCAAGGTTGAAAACCCGTCGAAATTCAACAAAATGATCGCCGAACTGATGGCGGAAGCCATTCATTGATCTTACATAGTGCCTGAACGAAAACCAGGATTTTCGTTCAGGCACTACATGCACAATCTCGATGTTCTGGAGAATACGGGATCTGCGAACCGTTCGCCCGTGGTCTCCAGGACCGCACCGTTTGCCGTGTAAATTTCATTCTTGTCTAAACCCGCTTTTATCTTTATAATCTGCATCAAACTGTCATATCTTTTTAGATTCAGGACCCTGTTTCCCGGAAATCAGCCGTGCCCGGCTAAATAAATTCAATTCCGGAACCAACTCATGACCGCCAGAAAAAAAATTCGCATACTGATCGCCGATGACGAGACCCATGTCCGCAAATATATCAGGGCCGTCATGGAACGGATGAATGCAGAGGTCGTCGGTGAAGCCGCCGACGGCAGGCAAGCCCTGGAGATGTTTGCTGAAATTAAGCCGCACCTGCTGCTCCTCGATATCAATATGCCCGTAAAATCGGGCAAAACGGTCCTGAAAGAAATCATGACCCGATTCCCGAAAGCGTTTGTCATCATGCTGACGTCACTGGTTGATCCGGAAACGGTCGAAGACTGCATCGCACTCGGCGCATCGGGGTATATTCGAAAAGATGTCGGACTCGATGAAATACAGACGATCATCAAGCAGGCCTGGCAGAACTATAAAACCGTGCGGATGGCCTCCCATTCGCAATGATCCGCGTGACGAAAATGAAAATACAGACACCTGAAAAATTTGACCTGATGCAGATGCTGGCCGAAATAGAAGACGATATCGCATCGGAAACAGCGGATCTCGACCAGCAAATCGATATCTCCCAGGACGTGATTTCCGAACTCGTGAATTCCGCCATCCGGAAAAAAACAGGGGCCCGATAATGGAACCGACAACGGCCGCCCTTGCCGTTACCCAGCGGCCGAAAATCGAAAATCCGAAGTTTTTCGATCTGCTGCAGGCCAACGATATTATCGACGGCGATTTCATCCGGGATCTTTTAGACGAATTCGACGGCAATGCCTTAGACGTTCTGGCCACCCTGATCCAGAGCGGCGTGGGCACCAAGCGCCAGCTATGCCAGCTGTGGTGCGATTCGATCGGGTTCGCTCATGTGGACCTGGAAAAAACCCTTTTCCAGTCCCATATCGTCAGAAAAATACCCGAACGCTTCGCCCGGCATTATTACGCCATTCCTGTCTACCAGATGGGCGATACCATCACGGTGGCCATTGCAACGCCCGACAATAAAGAAATCACCCGGGCCATCGAGCAGATCGTCGGCGGACCGGTCAGCCCGGTATTTGCACTTCCCTTTGATATCGAAACGGCTATAGAAAACGAATACCAGACCCATGCCGCGATCCACGATTTTTTCAACAAGATCGCCGCAGGCAAAATTCTCAAAGCAGGCGGACCGGTAACGGCGGAACGCCTTGCCGCAATAGCCGGTTCAGAGGCGATTAATCAACTGCATGTTGCCATGGTCCTTTACGGGGCCATGGAAAACGTCAGCGAGATCCACCTTATCGCGGGATCCGAGGCCGCCGTAATCGAATACCGGAGCAACGAACGGCCACCCCAGCGGATTGATCTGGAAAAACAACTCTACAACCAGCTCCTCGGCCGGCTGAAAACCCTTGCCGGGGATGCGGCAGATTCGCAGGTCCGGTATGGGCGCATCGTCCTGCCTGTTCCCGGAAAAAAGGTCGACGTGCGGCTCGAATGCCACCCTTCTGAGATGGGCGAAACCGTGGTTCTCATACTCACAGACAAGCGGCCATTTAAAAAATTGCGGGGCATCAAGTCCCTGCATGTGGCACACGCCATTCAGCAGGCGCTCGAATCCCGGTGCGATTCCACTGAAGGGCTTTTTCTGCTGGCCGGTCCGGCACAGTCCGAAAAGACCCGGCTGGCCTATGCCATACTAAGTGAGCTCAAAGGGCGTGGCAAAAAGATTGCGACCATCGAAGAACGCATCAAATTCCTGCTCCCCGGAATCGATCAGTACCAGGTCAATGCTCCGGCCGGATTTCCGGCGTCAAATCAGCTCGCCTCCGTTCTGAAACTCCGCCCGGACGTGATCTATCTGCAGGATTCCATGGCTCCGGAAACCGCAACACAGGCCGCCGTTGCCGACCTGTCGGGCCGGCTGCTTATCGCCGGCATCCAGGCCGCAGACGCATCGACGGCCATCGAGACGGCCGTCAAACAAAAAACCGCCAAGTCTCTTTGCGGAGTCCTGGTCCAGCATCTCGTGGCCCGGCTCTGCGAGCACTGCAAACAACCGTATACGCTTTCCCCCAATTATGTTCAGATGCTGTTTACGGCAGAGGCGAATACCGAAGTCACGGCATGGCAGGCAAAAGGCTGCCCCTACTGCAATCACACCGGGTTTTCCGGTCGCATCGGCATCCACGAACTGCTGCTGATCAACAAGGCGGCCGGCGAGCGAATCAACGCCCGTGCTTCATTTGAAACTATCCGGGATGCCGCCGGTCCCGAAAATTATTACAGCCTGCGCTACGACGGCCTTAAAAAAGTGCTCCGCGGCCTGACCACGTTTGATGAAATCGACCGAATACCCTCCATCAAGGCGGCTCCATGAAGGTTCTCATAGCAGATGACGACCTCACCACCCGGCAAATGCTTGCCAAATACCTGGGCAAACAGGGAATCGACGTTCTTACGGCATCAAACGGCGATGATGCCATTTCCCTCCTGGAATCCGAAACAATCGGCATCGCCGTGCTCGACTGGATCATGCCGGGACTCAACGGAATCGAAATCTGCCGCCGGATCCGGAAAGCGCGCCATCAGAGCTATATTTACATTATCATGCTGACCTCCAGGGAAAGCAGTGACGATCTCCTCAGCGGATTTGATGCCGGAATAGACGAGTACCTGCCCAAACCGACCGATCTGAAAGAACTGCACGCCCGGATAAAAGCCGGCATGCGAATCGTCAACCTGGAGCAATCCCTTACGGCCAAACAGGACAAGCTCTATGAGTTGATCCAGATCAAAAACAAGTTCATCGGTATTGCCGCCCACGACCTGCGGAACCCGGCGATTTCGATTCGGGGATTCAGCGAACTGCTGCTCAAGGACAAGGACAGCCTGACCGATGAACAGAAAGAATTTATTTCCATCATTCATTCCACCAGCAACAACATGCTCGGCCTGCTAAACGATTTGCTCGATTTTTCCCAGATCGAAAGCGGCAAACTTCTCCTGAATAAGAAACCCGGGTCGCTGAAGAAACTGGTCGAAGAACGCCTGCGGCTCTATCGGCTCCAGGCTGAAAACAAAAGAATTACGATTGCCCCAAACCTTTCAGACATCGAAGCCTTCCCCTATGACCACCACCGGATCGGCCAAGCGGTCGACAACCTGATAAGCAATGCCATCAAGTTCTCGCCACCCGGAACCACTGTTTACGTCACCCTCGTCCGGGAAGACACAAATGCCGTTTTCAGCACCCAGGACCAGGGGCCCGGCATTCCGCTGGAAGAACAAGGGCTGCTGTTTAATGAATTCCAGCGGCTAAGCGTTCGCCCCACCGGCAGTGAAACAAGTACCGGCCTGGGACTGGCGATCACCAAGCGCATCATCGAAGCCCATGGTGGGCTCATTTCATTCGAAAGCCACGTGGGTGTCGGCTCGATCTTTTCCTTCCGGCTGCTGATGGCCTGATTTCTCTTCGAGTACCCCGGAGGAAGATCCCGCTGCCGGATTACTTCAAAACCCGCCTTCAGGCGGAATCCCCTTTTATGGTTATCCGGAAAACTCCAGTGGCATTTTCTTTAATTCGCAATTCAAAGCATGCTCTTCATCGTACTTGGAACCAGGGCGGACACGCAGGTCCGCCCCCCTGGGGTTTGGACATTCTGCCGCATCCCGGCAGGGCGATTCGTGAATCGCCCCTACCCCATTTCCATTGGAACCAGGGCGGGCACGCAGGTCCGCCCCTACAATACGACCAATCATCCGTAGGGGCGGACCTGCGTGTCCGCCCTGCTGAGTTGGCTGAATAGTTCCTGCCAGGTTTCGTTGGTCCGGCGAATATCGCGGCGCAAGGGGCGGGAGTGAGGTTAAAAAAAAAACCGGCAGTCAAGGGCCTGCAAGCCCCATTCGCCGGTTTCACGTGCATCTGGCATCGGCAGGGGGGGAACAGATGGCCCCCCGCCGCGCCTTGTTCTTTACTTGCTCTTCTTTTCTTTTTTCTGTTTCCGCTTTTCCTTTGGATCAAGTTGGGCTTTTTTCTGCTGCTCCCGTTTTCCTTTATCCTTGCTTCCTTTGTCACCCATCGCTGACCTCCATGCTTGAAAATGATTTGCGGAATTGTATTGGACCGAAAATCGATTCGATATTGGACGTTAACAGATGAGATCAACCGGAGTCAACGTTAAAGGATAAGTTACAAGAAACAATAAGATTCCTGCTTCTGCCGGCATGAAAAGATAAGGGAGAAGTTTTTACCGCTCAGTCACCCGCTCCCTTGTCGATTTCCTTCAACCGGCGAAGGATCGCCCGGGGTGAATCGGACTGGGAAAGCCGGAGCATTTCGTTCATTTTTTTCTCTTCGATCCGGTTCTTATTCATGACCTTTTTCTTGTAGGCATCCTTCAATACTTCGAGGAGTTCGTCGATCCGGCAGGGTTTCTGGAGATAGCAATACGCCCCGCTTTTGGTGCATTCAACAGCCGAATCAATATTGCCATGGCCGGTGAGTATGACGATTTCCATCCACTCGTGGGCCGACTTGAGCGCCTTTAAGGTTTCCTCGCCGTTGATTCCCGGCATCTTCAGGTCGACCAGGGCCACATCGATCGGTTCCTTTTCAGCGACTTCGAGCGCCTTTTCGCCGCGATTGACAGCGATGACATGAAAATCCCTGGCTTCGAGCTGCTTGCTCAGCGACAGGAGGAACTGTTCCTCGTCATCCACAAAAAGAAGATTGATCTTCTTATCCATTTCATCGACTCCTTTGCTTTGGTTGCATATATTCCGCCAAATCCGCCCGAATGTCCCGACTGCAATTGTAAAGAGCAAACCGCGTGCCAACTTCTCATCTGCGGTCCATGGCGTCAAACCGCCTGAAAATACAGTCATGGAAAGATCAAAAGAAATTATTGAAACATTGCAGCTTGGCAATAGCCTGCAGGTTTTCTTTACATTTTGTAAAACCGGAGCCGGGGAAACCGCCTGTCAACCGACGATTGGGGGCTCAATTTTTTCTCTTGAAAAATTCAGGGTACAATTTTTCAGCACATTCCGGGCACAGTCCGTGGCTGAAATGGGCATCGGACCGGTCCGTGATGTATGCCTCGATTTGATGCCACTGATCTTTTTCATCCCTTATTTTCTTACAGGACGCACACACCGGCAGTATTCCCTCGAGGAATTTCATTCTCTGAAAAACCCTGCGCGTATTCGAAATGATGAGCGCACCAACAACGGCGATAATCAGGCTTTCAATGAGGGCTTCCCGCCAGTTTATCGGCGTTGATTCCGCCCGCAAGAACAAATGCGGAAGATCGAGCAGCTCATCGAGCCAGATAAAAAGGATAATACCCGCAAATGCAAAGGCTTCACAGGCGATGACCTTCCTTGAAACCAGTGTTTTTCCCGGTATTCGCATAGGATGCCCCTTCTTTTTACGGACAAGCCGGCAGAAAACGTCATAC
>JAGXHH010000144.1 GCA_024636355.1 Desulfobacteraceae bacterium
CTGGCTCCTATCTTCCGGCTCCTATCTTCTGGCTCCTGGATTCTGGCTTCTGGATTCTGCCCTCCCCCCCCTTTTCACTTGATTCTGATTCGGTCGCCCGGTTGAATCACTGAATTCGAATGCATTCCGTTCAGTTCAAGCAGGTCCTTGATGGCCATTCCATGTTTTCTGGCGATGCTGTAAGGTGAATCCCCTTTTTTCACTTCATAATGCTGCCGGGCTGCGGTTTGCGGCTGGGCTTGCGCTTTTGAAACCGGTTCTGCTGCCCGGGCTGCCGGACGGTTCTGAACCGTCTTCTGCATTTCTTCCAACCGTTTGTCGATTGTTTCGAGGCGGGCGAGCACCTGTTCGATCCGCTCGCTGTTTTCAATGGAGCGGCCAGCGAAGTCTCCTGATTCCGGAGCCCGGTTCAGCCGGTTCTCGATCTCGGTCAAGCGCCGGTCCATGATATCAAGGCGAACCGCCGCAGTCCCCGTGGTTTCGGAAGCCGTGGTTGAGCCCATCGCAGGTATTTCCGTCTCGCCTTTCGGCCAAAACGCGAGGGCCAGGATAACCAGGAGCAAAATGCCGGCCCCGGCCAGGTAAAGCATCTCCTTCCGATTCAACCCGTCTCGTCCGTTCCGAATAAGAAGGCTCTGGGGGACGTCGTCTTCTTCATAATCTTCGTGGGTGGTGTTTTCCATTCTGCATTAACTCCCTTCGTTGAAAAATTTATAGCGGTCATTTTACATCAACGCTCAAAGGCGTCATTTTCATGGTACTTGGAACCAGGGCGGACACGCAGGTCCGCCCCTACAATGCGACTGCTCATCCGTAGGGGCGAACCTGCGTGTCCGCCCTGCTGTTGGCTGAATAGTTACCCTCATTCTTCGTAGATAATGCTGCCGCAGGTTTCCGGTTTGTGTATCCGCCGGATCCCGTAACCGGATCGACCGGCCGTCCGCAGCTTTAAAACAGCTGATATTTCGATGCATTGATTGCCGGAGATTTGCAATTGGCCGCTTGACCCGTTACCTATTTTAAATTAAGGTAGTATGCTTCCGGATGCGCCCCCGTCAATCGAGGGGCGTTGCGTTTTCGGGGGCTTCAGGTGAAAATCCCGACGGGAGAATCAAGACCGGGACAACTCGTATATGTTTAACATTTTCGGTGAATGGAGCAAATGAAAAAATACGCCCACAACTTTGTCGAAGACTATGACGGGTTCGTCGGTTTCGGCTGGGACCGCAAAACCGATGAACAAACCGTAATCTGCTACCTCCAGATGTTTTCAGATGACGAACTGCTCAAGACATTGACCCAGCGCATGTCGGATGCCGAACTCGAAGAATTGCACAACCTGATCAATCGGCTTCTGATCACTCACTTAAATGATTCCGAATACCATCGGCTGTTTCTCAAGGAGGACCATTGAATTCATCAATGCAGACCCCCGAAAACGGCGAGCGGTACCGGAAAGTTCCCCGGATGCTCGATTCCATCCAACTCGACCGGTACGCCGATGTGCTCCTGTGGGGGCTTACAACCGCCCGGCGGGGCCGGATGAACAAGAGCGACACGGTCCTGATTCGCTATGACCTGCAGGCGTTGGAACTGGCTGAAAAACTCCATGAAAAACTGCTGCAGATCGGACGCAACCCGATCCACCGGCTGCTGCTGACCACCGGGATGGAAAAACGGTTCTATGAAGTTGCCAATAACCGGCAACTGGCGTTTATCCCGCCGGGCGAAGAGGAACTCTACCGCCAAATCAACGGAAGCATCGTACTGCTGGCGCCGGAATCGATTACCCACCTGTCCCATATTGAACCCGGCACCATTGCCCGGTCGCTCAAATCCCGGAAGTTCCTTCGCGACATCCTGGACCGGCGCGAAGAAGAGGGTCAGTTTTCCTCGACACTGGCCATGTATCCCACCGAGGCGCTTGCCCGGCATGCCGGGATGTCCCCGTCGGAATATACCGAACAGATCGTCCGGGCCTGCTTCCTGGACCACGATGATCCGGTAACCGAATGGGAGACGGTGTTCAAAAAGGCCCAGGAGATTAAAAAACGCCTGAACAGCTTGGAGGTGAAGAAGTTCCATATCGAATCCGATAACGTCGACCTGGAGATCACACCGGGCAAACAGCGGCGATGGATCGGCATCTCCGGACACAATATTCCCAGTTTCGAACTCTTCCTTTCCCCGGACTGGCGCGGAACCAGCGGCGTTTTTTATGCCGATCAGCCGACGTACCGAAGCGGTAACCTTGTCAAAGGCATCCGTGTGGAATTCATGAAGGGCAAAGCCGTAAAGGCCACAGCGGAAACCGGGGAGGATTTTCTGAACAAGCAGCTGGAGATGGATGCCGGGGCCAACAAGATCGGCGAGTTCTCCCTGACGGATAAAACCTTTTCCAAAATCGACCGGTTCATGGCCAACACCCTGTTCGACGAAAACTTCGGGGGGCGTAACGGCAACTGCCATATAGCCTTCGGATCATCGTATTCAGATACCTATACGGGAAACCCGGCCGAATTAACCAAGACAACAAAAAGTCAGCTCGGTTTCAATGATTCCGCGCTCCATTGGGATATCGTCAATACGGAAAACAAACGGGTGACCGCTTACCTGACCGATGGCGGCAAAACCGTAATTTATGAAGACGGGCAATTCCAAATCTGATGGCGTCGTTAAAAGTCCCATCTACTGCGTCAATTGCCGAATTGTGAATAGCTAACATTGAAAAGCACGGAAAAAACCACAGGGCGTGTTTCTATAACGCATTTAAAGCCGAAGGCCAAAATACTGCCCCTACTTTTTTAGCCCTTCTTTCCGTGTCATTCCGTGTATTCCGTGGACAAAAAGCCCTTAAAAGCCATTGCCCACGGAACACACGGAAAAGCACGGAAAAAACCATAGGGCGTATTTATATGGTTTAGTTGAGGGCAATGGCCGCGCTTTGCCCTCTGTGGTTAACATCATAGCAGGATTATAGCCGATGGTGACGGACAAACCCGTTCGACTTGAAAATCAGATCATGGATTATGCCTGGGGATCGAAAACAGCGATCCAGAAACTGCTGGGAAAATCGCCGGATCACCAGACCCCCTGGGCGGAACTGTGGATGGGGGCGCATCCGAAAGCGCCGTCGCGGATCCGTTCTAACGGAGAGTCGATCGCATTGGACCGGGTGATCCGGAACAATCCGGAAAACATTCTCGGGCAACCGGCGGCCCGGCGGTTTGAAAGCACCCTCCCCTATTTGTTTAAAGTACTGGCAGCCGAGCAGCCGTTGTCGATCCAGGCCCATCCCGACAGGGCCGAAGCGGTCGAAGGGTTTGCCCGGGAAAATCGACTCAATATTCCCATGGACGCACCGGAGCGCAGTTACAAAGACCCGTGGCCAAAACCGGAATGCATCTGTGCCCTGGAACCGTTTATCGCCTTGAACGGTTTCCGGCCGGCTGAAGAAACGGTCGGTCTGCTTCAACGGTTCTGCCCAGTCGCTCTCCGGGCCGAAATCGATGCCCTTGCCGATTCCCCGGATGCCGCCGGAATCAAAACCTTCTTTGAAATTCTGCTCACGCTCCCCGATAACCGTCGGGAAGAGATTATCCGGGAGGCCGCCGGAAACGCCGACCGGAATGAATCCGAGGAAAGTTTCTGGCTCAAGCGCCTCCACGCGCATTACCCCGGCGATATCGGCATCCTGTCCCCGCTGTTTCTGCACCTGATCCGACTGGAACCCGGCCAGGCCATGTTTCTTCCGCCCGGCCGGATGCATGCGTACCTGTATGGTGTTGGGATTGAACTGATGGCCAACTCGGACAATGTTCTTCGGGGCGGTTTGACAAAGAAGCACATGGATGTGGCAGAACTGATGCGGGTCCTGCGGTTCGACCCTTCACCGGTCGAAATTCTTGCCCCCGAACCGGTCGGCTCTTGTGAAAAGCGCTACCTCCTCGATGTGGACGAGTTTTCACTTTCGGTGATTACCCCGCACCAGGGTCTCGCCTATGATGGTCCTGAAACCCACAGTGCGGAAATTCTGCTCTGTCTTGAAGGCGACGCCAACCTGCTGACGGATAACATGCCCGCTTTTTCGATGAGCAAGGGGAATGCGGTTCTGATCCCCGCTGCAGCCGGGGCCTACCGGATCGAGGGAAACGCGATGCTATACAAGGCGGCTGTGCCGGTGTGACTATGACGTTGAACGTGAATGAAATTTTTTTCAGCATCCAGGGAGAGTCGACCTATGCCGGCCGCCCCTGTGTATTTGTGCGACTGACCGGCTGCAACCTGCGCTGCGGTTACTGCGACACCCGTTATGCCTATGATGAGGGTGAGCGACTATCCATCGACGCAATCATAGAGGCGGTCTCCGCACACGGTGTCCCGCTGGTCGAAATTACCGGCGGCGAACCGCTGCTGCAGCCGGAAACGCCGGAGTTGATTGATCGCCTGCTTGCCGACGGATTTGAGGTGCTGATGGAAACCAACGGCAGCTTCGATATCGGCCGTGTCAATGCGGCGTGCGTTAAAATTGTCGACATCAAATGCCCGGCCAGCGGTGAGAGCCATACGACCGATCTGACGAACCTGGATCGGCTCGGAAGTCGCGATGAGATCAAATTCGTGCTCTCCGGCCGTAACGACTACGAGTATGCGCGGGACCTGATCCGCGAACATGAAACGGCGCTTGCCGGCCATCCCGTTCTTATGTCGACAGTGGCCGGTGTGCTTTCCCCCGCGCAGCTTGCGCAATGGATCCTCGAAGACCGGCTCGATGTCCGGCTGCAATTGCAGCTGCATAAATTTATCTGGCCGGAAACGATGCGGGGCGTTTAGGCGGCCTGTTCGAAATTTCTCATTTAAACTGAGAACTCGACAATGCGGGTATTGACGATGCGGTCATTATTGTTTTGGATGGGACTGTGCGCGTTGCTGCTCAGCGCGATAACGCCGGCGTTTGGTGATATTTACCAGTACAAGGATGCAGACGGCAACTGGTGCTTTACCGATACGCCGCCGGAGGATAAACGAGAGGATCAGATCGGTATTTTTAGCGAGATCGACACGCCGTCCGAGCCCAAAGATTTCGAAATTGAACTGTACCGGAAATACGCCCCGGAAAACGACGTGGAAGCCGCAACTCTTGCAACGGTCACGGTGACTTCCGCCATCGGGAAAGGGTCCGGATTTTTTATCAGCAGCAACGGACATCTGCTCACGAATCAGCATGTGCTCAGAGGGGATGCCGCCCAAGACGAGCGGACCGAGCAGGCGATGGATTCCTTTGCTGAAAATATCGAAAACTCAGATCGATATTTACGGAAAGAGGCCGAAGCGATCGCTGCGGCCGGTGCGAACCTGGATCACTATAAAACCCGGATCGCCGGGATCAGTGACCGCAGCCAGCGCAGTTCCGCACAGGCGGTCTATGAATTGGAACAGGAGCGTTTTTCCACCTGGAAGGCGGACTTCGAAAATCGAAAGACCCGCTATGAGATGGGAAAGTCGGAATACGAAACCGAGAAACGCCAATATCATCTACGGAAGATGGCCGTTAACATCAGCCGCAACTACACCGTCATCCTGAAAGACGGCACCGTGCTCAGTGCCTGGCTCGTGCGCGAAAGCACAGGGCACGACCTGGCCCTGCTGAAGGTCGATGGCTGCAAAACCCCTTATTTAACCCCCGCATCGGATACCGTAAGACAGGGAAATTCCGTTTATGCCATCGGCAATCCGATCAGCCTGCACGACTCGGTCTGCCGGGGAATCCTTTCCGGATTTGAAGACGGGTTTATCAAAACCGATGCCAAAATTTATCCTGGAAACAGCGGCGGTCCGCTGATCAACGAAGCCGGGGAGGTCCTGGGAATCAACACCTTCAAACAATTGACCCGCAATTTCGAAGGGCTCGGTTTTGCCATCCCGATTCACACGGCCCTGGAAGAATTTCGAAACGAACTTGATTGATAAGAATTCATGAGCGCTAAAAGCTTTTAACTACAGACACAGCGCAGCTATTGGCCGCAACCAAACTATATAAAACCACAGAGGCACTGGAACAGCGGTTTGATATACATGAAGACCATGAAGAACATGAAGGTTTAAAATTAATAAAATCCCTTCATGGATCTTCATGAGACCTTCTTCATGTAACTCGGGGTTAGTTACACAGAGGGCACAGAGAAAAGCTTTTTTTTAAAAAAATGCCCTTTTCTTTCCTCTGTGATCTCTGAGCCCTCTGTGGTTAAAAAATCTTTCACGCAAAGCGTCAGGACCGCGAAAATGACTTTCCCGAAAAAAGCCGTCGTCTTGTTGAGCGGCGGCCTCGATTCCGCCACTGTTCTTGCCCTGGCACGGGCTGAAGGATATGATTGCCACAGTCTGAGCTTCGACTATGGCCAGCGCCACCGGTATGAACTCGAGGCCGGCCGGATAATTGCCGAGCGGGCGGGTGTGGTATGGCATCGGGTCATCCGGATCGACTTGAACGCCGTGGGTGGCTCCGCGCTGACCGCCGATATCGCGGTTCCCAAGTCCCGCAACGAAACGGAAATGGCTGCCGATATTCCGATCACCTATGTGCCGGCACGGAACACGATTTTTCTCTCATATGCCCTGGCCTGGGCCGAAGTCCTTGAAGCAGAAGACATTTTTATCGGGGTCAATGCCGTCGATTACAGCGGATATCCCGACTGCCGGCCGGAGTTCATCGAAGCATTCGAAAAAATGGCCAACTTGGCGACCCGGGCGGCTGTCGAAGACCATAGAAAAATTCATATCCGCACGCCGCTGATCCAGATGAACAAAGCGGAGATTATCCGGACCGGAACCCGGCTCGGAGTGGATTACGCCCTGACCCACAGCTGCTATGACCCAACGCCTGAGAACCTGGCCTGCGGACAGTGCGACAGCTGCCGCCTGCGGCGAAAGGGATTTGAAGCCGCCGGTATCCATGATCCGACCCGCTATGCACCCGATCCGTCATGAAGATCGTTCTGCTGCATTACCATCTGAAGCCCGGTGGCGTTACGACCGTCATCCGCCAGCAGATAGCCGCCCTTAAAAACGATTGCGATATTCTGGTCCTGACCGGAAGTCCGGCACCTCCGGATCTTGACGTCCCGCACGTGCGTATCGCCGGACTTGCCTATGATGACCCGGCTGTAAGCGCGCCGGATTGCCGGCAAACCGCTGCGGAGATTGCATCGGCTATTTCAGGCCGGTGGCACGATGGGTGCGATTTCATCCATGTGCACAATCCGCTCCTGGCCAAAAATCGACAGCTGCTCCGTATCCTTGATTTGTTGCAGCAACGTGGATTTTGCCTGTTCCTGCAGGTTCACGATTTTGCGGAAGACGGCAGGCCTTTATTTTATTATGGTTCTCAGGATTATCCTGTCGACTGCCACTACGGCGTGATCAATTCCCGGGATTACGACATCCTGAAAAAATCCGGCCTCTCAGAGGCAGGCCTCCACCTGCTGCCGAACATGGTCGACCCCTTTGAGCTTTCCGTTGAGGGCGACGAAGAAGATCCGTCCGTTCCTGAATTCGTGCTCTACCCGGTGCGGGCCATCCGCAGGAAAAATATCGGCGAGGCCCTGCTCCTCTCCTTGTATTTTGCTGAAAACCGCTCGCTTGCCATTACCCTGCCGCCCAACAGTCCCGGGGACTGGAAAATTTATGAAGGATGGAAAGCCTTCGCTTCAGAATACAAACTGAACGTCGTCTTTGAGGCATCACGTGCGTATGATTTTAAAAAACTGGTGCACGCGGCTTTTTGCCTGCTGACCACCAGCATTGCCGAGGGTTTCGGATTTGCCTTTTTGGAACCGTGGACCGCGAAAAAGGTGCTGATCGGGCGCAAATTGCCGGCCGTATGCCGGGATTTTGAAAAAAACGGCATCGCCCTCGACCACCTCTATGACACCTTTCGCGTCCCCCTGGAATGGATCGATGCGTCAGCCTTTGAAGCAAAATGGCGGCAATGCTTCCAGCAAACGGTTGAAATCTATCAGGGCCGAATCGATCCTTCGACAATAGACGATTACTTCACACAATGCATCGACGGCGAAACCCTCGATTTTGCGATGCTCGATGAACCGATTCAAAAACAGGTCATCTGTCGGGTGATCCACGATGCCGCAGCACATGATGAACTAAAACGGATGAATCCGCATGTATCGGAAATGGCTAATCTCCCGGTAACGAAACAACGGATTCTGGCGAACCGCGAGGCCGTTCTGGGAGCGTTCAGCCAGGAGGCGTATCGACATCGCCTGCTCGAAACCTATGATCGGGTGAAAACAAGGGCCATTCAACAGAAAATCGATAAAGAGCAGCTGCTGCGGTTTTTTCTCGATCCGCAAGACTTCGGTTTGTTGAAATGGTGCAATGATGCGGTATGACGATCTTTTCCGCCGGTACCTTAAAC
>JAGXHH010000145.1 GCA_024636355.1 Desulfobacteraceae bacterium
CAAATGGCATCGGTAATCGTACTCGGCGGATGCGGGGCGGTGGGCAGCGTGGCTGTAAAAACGCTCGCCGGGCAGGAAACGTTTTCACAGGTCGTTATCGGGGATATCAATAAAGCGCGTGCCGAGGATATTATCCGGAGCTGCCCGTCAGGCAACATTACGTTTACGCATCTCGATGCCGAAGACAGGCAAAGCATCCGGCAGGCCATCGCCGGAACCGACCTGGTGGTCAACTGCATCGGCCCTTTTTACAAAACAGTAAAAAAGGTTCTGGAAACCGTTATCGATGAAAAGATCAATTATGTCGATGTCTGCGACGATGTGGATGTAACGCTTGAAATCCTGGAGATGAACGCTTCCGCCAAAGCTGCCGGGATCACCGCACTCATCGGCATGGGCAGTTCTCCCGGGGCCACGAACCTGCTGGCAAAATTTGCCGCAGACAACCTGCTTGACGAAACCGTCGCCGTCGACATCTTTCATGCCCACGGCGGTGAGCCGATCGAGGGGGAAGGGGTGATCGGCCACCGGTTTCACTGCATGCAGATCGACATTCCGATGTTTCTCGACGGCCGGCTTCAATATGTACAATTCTTTTCCCCTGAAGGAAAAGCGCTCCGGCAGACGTTTGATTTTCCGGCCCTGGGGGATAACATCCGGGTGTACCCCTACCCCCACCCCGAACAGGTCACACTGCCGAAATACATCCGGCTGCAGCAGGTCACCAACCGGGGGACCGTGCTGCCGGACGACTATTATTGCCTGATCAAGGACATGTGCCGGCTGGGCCTTTCAAGCCGAATCCCGATGAATGTCCGGGGGCAGTCCGTGATCCCCTATGATTTCGCCATGGCCCATATCCTCAGGGAACGGGAGCGCATTCTTGCCGAAAGCGGTTTCGGCCGGCAGCGAGGGTGCTGTTCGGTGGTCGTCCGGGGGAAAAAGGATGAAAAAGAATTGGAATACCGGTTCCACATGGCATCGAAAAGCCAGGCTCTCGGGGAAGGCACCGGTATACCGGCCGCCCTGGGCGCCATGCTCATGGCCGAGGGAAAAATCACGAAAAAAGGGGTCCTGCCACCGGAAGGGTGCGTCAACCCGAACGACTTCTTCGCCCTGGTTTCCAGGGTTATGGCCACACAGGGAAAAGCCGGAGACAACGAGTCCTTTTCAGGGGTGATCGTTCAGAAAGTCGATGCGGAGGGGAATGTGGAGATTCTTGAAATCTGATGGATAGCAAGAGCAAGATTAAGATTAAGAGCAAGAGCAAGAAAAAACGAGAGTTCGCGAGTGGTTTTGACGAAAAGGAGGGGCAAATGTGAGCGGCGACATCTATATTCTTGCCATCGATCATGGCACCTCGGGCATCAAAGCGGCTATCGTATCTGTAACCGGGGAGGTGATCGATTTCGAGTTTGAAAAAACGCCGATTCACTTCCTTCCCGGTGGCGGCGCCGAACAGGATCCGGACGACTGGTGGCAGGCGCTGGTCGCGGCCGCCGGCAGGCTGGTGAGAAGAGCGGCGGTCGACAGCCGGGCCATTTCCGCCGTATCGGTTTCCAGCACGTTTTCTACCACTGTTGCCGTCGACAAACAGGGGCGGCACCTGATTAACGCGATTACCTGGATGGATTCGCGCGGTGCGCCATATGTTAAAAAAATCGTTTCCGGGTTTCCGAGCATCGAGGGATACGGACTGGGAATGCTCCTCAGGTGGATTCCCAAAACGGGCGGCGGCCCGACCCTTTCCGGCAAAGACGACATCGCCCACGTCCTGCTGATCCAAAATGCCTTTCCGGACATCTACGCCGCCACCGACAAGTTCCTGCCGAGCAAGGATTACCTGAATCTGCGGCTGACCGGCGAGTGCGCCTCCTCCTATGATGCCATGCAGCTGTTCTGGGTTTCGGATATCCGGGATGTGTTCAATATCCGCTACGATCCTGGGCTGATCCGGACGCTTGGGATCGATCCGGAAAAGCTGCCGCCCATGCGGGGTGCGACAGACCTGCTCGGCACGTTGAAACTCAATGTGGCCGAACAGCTCGGTCTTCAACCGGATGTTGCGGTCGTGACCGGCTCCCCGGATCACCAGACCGCCTGTATCGGCTCCGGTGCCGTCGCTGACTATGCGGGGCATCTCTATGTGGGGACATCGTCGTGGATACAGGCGGTGGTGCCGTTTAAGAAAACGGACCTGTTTCACTCCATCGCCTCGTTTCCAACGGCCATACCCGGAAAATTTCAGTCGGTTAATGAACAGGACCTCGCCGGCGGATGCCTTGATTTCCTGTTCAACAATCTCCTGTTCTACGACAATGCCCTGCGGGCAGGCGGGCGGATCGAACACCCCTTTGCCCACGTGGATGCAATTGCCGGAAATGTTGCGCCGGGCAGCGATCGACTGATCTTTATGCCGTGGCTAAACGGGGAGCGCACACCGGTCGATGACACGGCCCTGCGCGGAGGGTTTTTAAACCTTTCAAAAACCCACACCCAGGACCACCTGATCCGGGCCGTATTGGAAGGCGTGGCCTTTAACACCCGCTGGAGTTTAAAGTACGTGGAGAAATTTGTGGGAAAACGGCTGGAGCCGATCCATTTCATCGGCGGCGGCGCCCAGTCGGACCTCTGGTGCCAGATTTTTGCCGACGTGCTCGACCGGACGATCCGGCAGGTGGAAAATCCGATGCAGGCCAACGCCCGGGGGGCGGCATTCATTGCAGCCGTCAGCCTCGGCCATATTACCTTCAATGATATTCCGGCATTGACCCGGTTTAAAAACACGTATACGCCCGATCCCGGAAACCGAAAAACCTACGACCGGCTGTTTGATGCATTTGTCCGCATTTACAAGCAGAACCGGAAGCTGTTCCGGAAACTCAACACCGCATAAACGCAATTAATGCAGACTATTCCCCTATGATGAGGTTATCGAGCTCGTCGGCATCGCCCCGGCGAATCGGGAAACGCTCTTTGAGCAGATCCCCGGACATGCGGACGGCTTCACAAATCGCGTCTGCCTGCCTCCCGGCGTGTATGCCCGCGGTGATATGGTTGACGATGTCTTTCCACTGATCCGGACCGACCGTTTCATTTATCCCCCGATCCGCCAGAATCCGGACCTTTTTTTCAAAAACGGAAATAAAAATCATCACGCCGGTTTCATCCCGGGTCCGATAGAGGCCTTCCCGGAAAAACGCGAGGGTGGCCGCTTCTTCGACTTCCTCTTCGATTTCGTCTTTCGATATGAACAACCGCTTCAAAGTCGAAATCCGGCGGATGATAAAATAAAAAAGGACGAACCATATCGCAAACAGCCCGATAAACACCCACATGTTCTGGGAACCGAGCCAGAACCGTCCCCCGATCAACGGGGTGGCCAGAATTGAAATCGGCAGTGAAAAAGCCGTCGCCCCGGTGACATCCGCCATCGGATAATCGTAGCTCGATGACACCACCATCGGCACGAGTTCACCCGATGTCTGCTTTTCCACATCCTTTACTGCGGCCCGGATCTTTTCCTTGCCCGGTTCGGAGAGAAAGCGATCTGCCAGTGTTTTCATAAGAGAAAAGTTCCAGGTTCCAGGTTCAAGGTTCAAGGTTCAAGGTTGATGGCATAATGCGTTTTAACCACAGAGGGCGCAGAGTACACAGAGAAATGCTATTTAATTAAAGGGCTTCTCTGTGACCTCTGTGTTCTCTGTGGTTGGTTTTGCCTTTACGAATTCATCAAGGTAAAGAGAAAACGTTTACCATCCGCCGGATGCGCCGCCTCCTCCGAAGCCGCCTCCGCCGCCGGAAAACCCGCCAAACCCGCCGCCGCCGAAACCGCCGCCACCGCCCCAGTAACCACCGGTCCGGTGACCCGTATGGCGACTGCCGTGATGGCCGGCAGAGGCCGCGGGCAGGGCCGATCCAATCGAGGAAAGGCCGTATCCGGCTGCAAATCCCAAGGGAATCAGACCCAGCAGCAACAAGGCGCTCAAGGGAAGAAACATGGCCCCGAATACCGGCAGCAGGATTCCGCCGGCCGCCGTTCCGACCGAACGCCGCACCCGGCCGAGCTGCACGATCAGAAAGCCGAAAATGATCAGGGAGAATATGGCGCCCTGCGCCGCGGACCCGTCGTTTCCTGCCGGTGCCTGCCTATCCGCGGTATATTCCCCGCGGACAACCCCGATCATGGCAGTTACCCCGTCTGCGATCCCCCGGTCGAAATTGCCGGCCTTAAATGCCGGCGTGATCTCGTTCCGGATAATCCGTCCGGCCATCAGATCGGTCAGCTTCCCCTCCAGGCCGTAACCGACTTCGATCCGGATCTTGCGTTCCTCCCGGGCAATGAGCAGAATGGCCCCGTTGTCCCTGCCTTCCTGTCCGATCTGCCATTTCTCGCCCACCCGGATGGAAAATTCCTCGATCGGCTCCCCTTCGAGCGTCGGTACGGTCAACACCGCGATCTGGGTCGACTCGTTTTGCTCCAACGTCTGCAATTTTGCGGAAATGGCCTGCTCGGTGCCCGGGGAAATCATATCGGCATAATCATTGACACGATCCTTTAACGGCGGCACATCGATGGCCGCCCCGGCAATGCCGGCGAGAATCGTCAATAAAAGGACAAATGAAATAAGGTATCGCATTGTTTACAGCGTTTCCTTTAAAAATTCACTTCAGGCGCATCCGTCGCGCCCTCATCCGCCTTGAAATATTCCTTCCTTTCGAGATTGAGCAGGAAGTTGTTGGTCAGGTTGTACGGAAACTTCCGGATAGAGGAGTTGAACTGCCGGACCGCTTCGTTATACCGCTGGCGGGCGACATTGATCCGGTTTTCCGTTCCCTCGAGCTGGTTCTGGAGATCGAGGAAATTCTGGTTCGCCTTTAAATCCGGGTACCGCTCGACCACTACCATCAGGCGGGACAGGGCCGAGGAAAGCTGACCCTGGGCCTCCTGGAGGCGGGCCATGGCTTTTGGATCACTAAGGTCTTTTGCGGAAATATCGACATTTGCAGCCTGGGAGCGGGCCTCGACCACACCTTGCAGCGTTTCACGTTCATGTTCGGCATACGCTTTTACGGTCCGGACCAGGTTGGGGATCAGGTCGTTCCGGCGCTGGAGATTCGATTCCACATCGGACCAGGCCTTGAACACCGCCTCCTCCTGTACCTGGAGCGAATTGTAGCCGCAACCGGCCATGCCGATCAGCAGCAGCAATAAAACAGCATATTGTAATCGATATATCTTCATAGTCTCCTCGGGTATTGTCGGCAGGTAAAAGAATAATAAGAAATATAGTTCAATTTATAGAAACATAAATATTTTGCAAGTTGGAATCGGTTACGGCAGCAGCCGTTCGGAAATGATCTCGGAGACTTCCCGGACCTGGAGACGCTCTTCGAGTCCGGCAGTCTTGACGGCGTCTTCGAGCATGATGGCGCACAGCGGGCAGGCGACCGCCAGAACCTGTGCACCGGCCTCAGCGGCCTCTACCGCCCGGGCCCGGGCAGCCGATTCTTCGGCGCCGCCCAGCACGTCCGTAAAAAGATTCCCGCCCCCGCCCCCGCAGCAGAGCGCATTTTTCCGGCTCCGGTCCATTTCGATGAGAGTGACGCCGGGAATTGCCCTTAGCACCATTCGCGATGATTCATAATCCTTATTGTGCCGACCGAGGTAGCAGGGATCGTGAAATGTGACTGCAATCGGTGGCAAATCATTTCGAAAGGTAAACGCACCCATGGCAAATGCAAGCAGCTGGGTGTAGTGAAACACCTGGTAAGTGCCGCCAAAGGCGGGATAACTGTTTTTGAAGGTATTGAACGCATGGGGCGACAGGGTGACGATCTTTTTGACACCTGCCTTATCGAACGCGGCGATATTCTTCCGGGCAAGATCTTCGAACAGCGGCCGCTCGCCCATAGCGCGTACATCATTTCCGTCGTCACTTTCGCCGTTGGCGAGAATTCCAAACGAAATACCGGCCTTTTTCAAAACTTCCGCAACTGAAACGGCGATCTGCCGACCCCGGGTATCATAGGAGCCGACGTCTCCGGCATAGAAGAGGTACTCCTGGCCGTCAAACGGTTCGATATTCGCTTCATTTGTCCAGTCGGCCCGTTTCCTGGCCGATTTGCCGTAGGCGTTGCCATGGTTCTGCATCCGGGTCAGGTAATCGCGCACACCGGCCGGCACCCGGCCCGAATCGAGCAAGGCTTCCTTGCCGGCGGTAAAGGCGAGGAGGAGGCGGTCCTTGAAATCCGGCATGGCGCAATGCTCGACGCAGTTGCCGCAGGTGGCGCATGAGAACATGATCTCGGCCAGTCGAGGCGTCGATTCGATCTTTCCGTCAAGCAGCGCCCGCAGCAGCCACATCCGCCCTCCGGGCGAGTAGGTTTCGAACCGGAACGCCAGATAAGACGGGCACGCAAGGTCCGTGTAGTTGGACGGCAGCTTACAATATCCGCAACGGAAACATCGGTGAAGGATCTCTTCGTGTTCCATGGCCACCTCTTTAAGATTGGGTATCCAGGAGCCAGAAGCCAGAATTCAGAAGGATTCGGTTGTCGCTTCGCTCCATTATTTTTTTGAACTGTATCCGGGCCATACTCGGTTGATACTTATTCCCAGTTGCCCGGGTTCATGATTCCGTTCGGATCGAGGGTTCGGCGGATCCGGCCGATCAGGTCGAATGTGTTCGGATCCATTTTGGAAATGATCTGCTGCTGGGCCGGGGCTTCGGCTTTCCAGGGAATGCCGCCCAGGGCCAGGGCTGCCGAATTGGTATCCTCAAGTGCTTCCTGGGCCCGGCGGACGTCTTCGGCATCGGCCCGGTTAAACGCGTAAGCATAGAAAAACATCATGGCATGCCCCGCCCCGATGATCCGGGCCCCCAGCGACCAGCTCACTCCAAGCTTTGAGGCAATCTCCAGGCCCGCCCGGTAGGCTTCCGGAAATAGTTCGATCGGCATGATGGACCCCACGTACGCGAAGCCGCCGCCTTTACGGATATCGGCAAACCTCGCCAGGTCCGGCGAGGGAACCTGCTGAAATCGCCTTTTCTGGGGCGGCGGCATGGGGAGAAACCCGGCCACCTTCTGGTCCATGTAGTCTTTTACCGAAGCACGCAGGAGGTTTCGTTTAAAAGTGAGCTCCTCCTTGCTGTGCCCCCCGTAG
>JAGXHH010000146.1 GCA_024636355.1 Desulfobacteraceae bacterium
CGTCTACACCGCCGGAAAACGGGTGGCAGAAGACGGCCGGATGCATCCGGATATCATCGTGCCCGAATCGATCGGATGCCCGTCTGCCATGCAGGTTCGGTCCGACGCGCTCGATCTGGCAATCCCGGCTGCGGGAAAAACGGGGCGGGTTATCGAACTGGTGCCGGAGCAGATCGTCACCCGGAATCGGACCACGGAGATATCCCAGCGAGACGGCCTGGCCGTATCCGATACCGCCCGCGACGTGCTCAAGCTTGTGGTGGTGGAGCGCCACAAGGCGACCGGAAATATCGGTAAAGGGTTTGTTTCAGGATTCGGGCTGAAAAAAGGGGCGCTTGCTTCCAGCGTGGCCCACGACTCGCACAACATTATCGCAATCGGTGTCGGTGATGTGGATATCCTTACGGCCATCCGGACGGTGAATGAAATGGGCGGCGGGCTTGCGGTGATATCCGACGGGAAAGTCGATGCAGCGCTCGCACTTCCACTGGCAGGACTCATGTCCGCAGAACCACTGGAAATCGTCCGGGAAAAAATCGATGCCCTCAATGCCGCCGCGCAAGCCATCGGCGCCATCCCGCGCGACCCGTTCATGACCTTGTCGTTTCTCGCCCTGCCGGTGATCCCGGAACTTAAACTGACCGATCGGGGCCTGTTCGACGTCGCACAGTTTGCCCACGTCCCTCTGTTCCTGGATTAAAAATATCAGCACCGTAGGTTGGGCTGAGCGGAGCGAAGCCCAACAAAGTGCCGGGCCAAAAATGTTGGGCTTCGCTCCCGCTCAGCCCAACCTACGGGAATAATTTTACTCACTGCAGGATGTAAATTGCCGTCCCGGAGGCGATAACCAGAAACAGAACGGCAATGAGTGCCAGCAGTCCGTCCCGGGCGGTCAACGCCAGACCGAAAATGGTGAGGGAGGCTCCGGCGATATTGGCGCTGAACGGCACAAACTCCATTGGTGGAATGGCAGCGGCGATCATGATGCAGATAATTGCGATGATGTAGTTGCCGGCATCCCGGGTAACCGGCATAAGGCGTGGCTTTGTGAAACGATCCAGAAAACGCGCGACCGGGCGCAGCCAGCGGATCCCTTTGCACAGCTTTTTTTTATCCATCGACCGCCGGAGCATCCATTGCGGCATCCAGAAATGCTCCCGGCGGAGCAGCAGTTGCACCGCTGTTAAAAGCACGATCAACCCCATGGTCGTCGGTACGCCGGGAATGTCGCCGATCAGGGGAGCCAGGATGATCAAACCGGCCAAAAGCAGCACCGGGCCGAAGGAACGGCGTCCCAGCTTTTCCAGAATCATGGCAAGCGAGACGCGGTCCCGGTCATCCGTGCTCTTTTCGATCAGATCGAGCACGTCCTCAATCGTCAAGGGTTCCAAATCCATGTTCATAGTCATGCACCTCGATGAATCCGGTTGAGAATGAAATGAAGATGCCGATTATGCATCCATTTTAATTTCAAAAAATAAGCATAATCGGCAAAGCCGCATTCTCTATGACGAGCCGTCACAACCAGCGCATAAAACGATCCGGAACCATCGCCTCAATGTTTCGGCGAGATATGCATATCGATCACTGCCCTGAATACCTCGATATTGTTCGAATCGGTAACGTTTACGATCATTGGGAATTCACGGAGTTCATCGATTCCGTTGGTGTCGATTTCGCAGGTGGCGGCAAGATCGGTGCGGGCGACTTTCAGGTATTGCACGTTCATGCCTTTGGGGATCCAGCGCATGGATTTCGGCAGGGAAATCTCCAGCAAGGTGCCGGCGGTCAGTTCGGCCATGTTGCACATGGCAATGGCATGCACACTGCCGATGTGGTTTTGAACCGATTTCCTCTTTTTCATGGTTACCCGGCAGTAACCGGGGCGCAGTTTCTCGAATGTGGGTTTGATGGTTTTGAAGTAGGGCGCCTTCATGCAGACCAGTCTGGAAAATATGTGCCTGCCATAGGGAAGTTTTTCAAACCTACGGTAAATCTCAAGAACGTCGGGCATTTCGTTTCTCCTTGCTGTAGTTAAATTTTCTTCTTTCGTTTTTCTTCTTGTCCTTCGTGCCTTGGTGGTTCATAGGGAATTATGCCGGAGCGAAGCGACATCTGAATACCTTCTGGCTTCTGTATTCTGGCTTCTTTTTTTATTTTCTTTGTTAATAATTGACAAAGTCCAATAATAAAGCAAAAAAAACTTATCGAAACTTACTGGTAATGCCGGTCATCACGCGCTGGAAAATCTGTACCTCCTCGGTCGAAAACGCATCCATGATCCGCTGGTTGACCTCCCGGGCCAGGCGCCCTGCCTCCCCGGCCTGCTCCGACCCGGCAGGGGTGATATAGACCCGCACCTGGCGCCGGTCATTCGGATCCAATCGCCTTTCGAGCAGGCCCGCATTTTCCATCTGGGTCACTGTGCGGGTAAGCGAAGAACTGTCGATATCCAAAATAGTGCTGAATTCACTCATTATCCGCCCGTCCTGCTCTTTCAGCAGAAATAACACCCCCATCTGGCCGGGCGTCAGGTCAATTCCGTGTTCCCGGAACTTGTCCTTCATGCAGGTTTTGATCCGATGCTGCGCTTTGGACAGCAGAAATAGTAATCGATTATCCATATTCCATCTCATATTTGAATTGATAAATACAATAATGGACATATTCCACTAATTTGTCAAATATGATGGCGTCGTAAAAAGTCCCATCTACTGCGTTGTAGTGATTTTTCATCCGCTCAACATACTACCCGTATGCCTTCGCGTATGAAAAATCACTACGCCTTGTATATGGAACTTTTTACTTAGCCATCCCATACCTTTTAAGGGACTTTTTACGAGTGCATCAAATATAGTTAAAAACAAAGACGGAACCCATATCCTGGGCTCCGTCTTTTTTGAGGCGTTGGTTCTGGTAACTAGTTCTGACAACCTATGGCGATCATCGGTAGATCAACCCTTCGCGCCCGCTCAATCGGTCAGGCATGCCTGGTCCCTGTCCCGGTCTGGTTCCCTGTCCCGGTCTGGTTCCCGATCCCGATCCCGGTCAGGCAGGCGGTCATCTGCAGTATCATCTCCCCCGGTTTCATCACCATTCGTGTCGTCATCCGTGCTGTCATCCGTGGCGTCATCATCCACCATATCCTGCGCGCTTGGGTTGTTGATGATGATTTCCGCATTCAACGCGGGTTGACCTTCGGCCGGTTGTGCAAAACCGTTGGCGAAGACCGTGTAGATCTTGCCGTCTTCCAGAGTTATTCCCGACAAGGGCAGCACCACCGTATCGGTTCCCGCAAGCCGCACCTCCAGATCGTAAGTGCCCGCATCGAGCGGGGTGAACATGCCGTTGTTGGAGGCTTCGCCAAAGGCGATGGCATCGAAAAGCACCGTGCCGTCCGGCAGCGTGATATCCACCGGGGGCGCATCCGGCGACAGGTGCACCACACGGACATTGGCTTTTCCTTCCGTCGGTTCCGTCAGATCGTCTTCGAGCACGAGGGGTTGTATGTTTTCGAGTACATCAAAAGCGAATACCGACAGGTTGGCGCCGGGCTGCAGATCCAGGTCCGCATCGATGACGGTCGTGTCGGTGCCCGCGGCATTGACCTTGAGGTTGCGGGTGCCGGACATGACGCCGAGATAGCCGGTGTTTTCCGTAAAAGGAAGCTCGGTGGCCACGGCCTTGTCATCGACCAGCAGATCGACCGGGGGGGCATCCGGTGATGCGTGAATCGCCATTATGCGGGCATCTGCCAGGTCGACAAATGCGGCACCATCATCGGTATCGATAAATACGCGCACCATGAACGGCACCTCGTCCGTGTCGTCGAGGGTCCCTATGGCAACCGCCGTGTAGATCTGGCCGTTTTCCAAGGTCACCGGGTTAAACGTCACCACTTCGGTTTGCGTCCCGGCCGGGGTAACGGCAAAGACGTACTCACCGCCGTCCACCTCCAGATACGGGGTGATCTCCTTGAAGGCCACATTTGCGAAAACCGGCATACCGACTGCCGATTCCGTCCTGATATCGACAGCGGGCGCATCCGGTGATGCATGGATGAACCGGATTTTTGCCTTGTCCTCCACAATGGTTCGATCGTCTTTTGTAAACAATGCATCGATCTGGCCTACCTGATCCACCGCCACAAGGGTAAACGATTCCCGGTTGTCGAGTTTAAAGCGGCCCTCGAGAACGACATTTTCGGGATCACCGGTAGGAGCCACCGTCACCAGGCGGTTTCCCGGTCTGACCGTCATATAGCCTGAAGATTCCGGATACACCAGATTCGTGGCTATAATCTCATTTGTAACCCAAACATCGATCGCCGGCGCATCATAACTCATGTGCAGAACGCGAAGTTCGGTTTCCTTATCGACCTTATCGACCTTGTCGTCGCCCTGGCATGCCAACGCGATACCCGGCGACAGGCATACAAGCATCACCACAATTGCTTTCCACAACGTTTTCATCTCAATTTCCTCCCTTTAAAAAAAACTTATATTGGGATTGCCTTGCAAAATCGCAGGCAAGAGCCGCTTGCGGCAATAAAATACAGCTTTGTGCCTATAAGTTGATGATGTCTTTCGACCACATTAATTTGGGGTTTTGAAAACGCTATTTTCCGGAAAGACGTACTGGGGAGGAGGCTTTGAATTGAGAATGAAATGCAGGAGGCGTTATTAACATACTGAAATAAACAATGCCGTCATTGTGAACAAAAACCAAACCGATACACAAAACCTCTTAACCAGAAATTATTATGCCGGGGTAAGAAATATACAACAGCAAAAAGCGTTATTCGCGAAAAAAGCGTTATCACTGACGGCAAATCGAAAACTGGCGGGGATTTACACTCGGTGCGGTTTGTGTAGGTCGGGATTCACATCCCGACGCCCGCTTCCACGGAGACAATTGATTTTATCAGGTTTTCTTTTGAGACAGCTTGTAGTAGATCGGTTGAATCTTTGCGAAGACCCCCTGCCAGGTAAACGCGGCGAGTCGATCTTCGATGGGAGTGAGATCGATATCGGGCCGCTGACCGGCGGCAGTGATTTGACGGGAGAGGGTATCCTGCAGGTTTTTTTCGAACGCTTCCTGGTCTTCCTTGACCGGTTCGTCCACATTGACCAGGCGCGGAACCTGCACCAGCTCGATAAAATCGGCCGAGCGCACATCCCCGAGAAGTTCCTTCACCCCGGGCAGTTCAGTCGCCACGATCCGGCAGCCGCTTGCCAGTGCCTCCAGCAGCACCAGGGGAAGCCCTTCAAATAAGGACGGCAGCACGAAAAGGTGCGACCGGCGCATGATGCCGGAAAGTGTTTCCTGGGAGACCGGCCCATGTGCTGTAACGCGACCGTCCATCCGGTCGGCCAGTCTCAGGCATTCGGCCATCTCCGCACCGCTGCCGCCGCCCACCAGGTGAAGGTGCCACGATTTGGAGGTGATTCTGGAAAGGGATCGCAGCATCCACGGCACTCCTTTGGCGCGGCTCAATTTCCCGGCATAAACGATTTGAACCGTCCGGCTCGCGCATTTTGCCGTTTGGACGAACAGGCGGTCGTTGTAGCCGGCGCCGACCACATGGACAGTTTCAGGCGGGATGCCATAGAGTCCGCCGATCTCCTCTTTTTGCAC
>JAGXHH010000147.1 GCA_024636355.1 Desulfobacteraceae bacterium
CCCCTACACATCTGGCTCCTTGTCCCTGTTTCACGCCCGAATTGTCGGGACCGTAGGGGCAATTCACGAATTGCCCTGTTTCAAGAATTGTCCCTGTTTCACAAATCACCCGTATTGCCGGGACCGTAGGGGCGATTCACGAATCGCCCTGTTTCACGAATTGCCCCTGATATAATTTGTCCATTTCCCATTGGGCGGGATTGTTCCGGATGTATATCCGGATGCGGTTCAATTCCTGTTCATTGCGGACAACGTGTTCCCAATAATTTCGTTGCCACAATTTTGCCCCTGTGGTGTCACACAATTGATTGATCCGTTTTGACGACAACATTTTAAAACGTCCAATCAATTTGGGCAACACCATATTACGGCGTTGTGCAACGGTCATTCGTACGGGCGATTCGTGAATCGCCCCTACGGAATTGGTGATAACCAATATCGCGTGAAAATGATTCGGCATAACCACCCATTCATCCAATTCAATGTCATCGCGGATGGCGGCGGTTTGAATCCATTGGTCGGCAACGATTTTGCCCGCGTCGTTCAATCCCATTTCCCCATTCACGATATCTCCGAACAGACATTTTTGATCCTGCGTGCAAATCGTCACGCAATACGCGCCGGCCTGGGAATAGTCATATCCCTGCAAACGGATGGAACGTCGATGGCGGGTTTCAGAATCGATTTTCATGCGCAATCCGTTTGTTGCAATTGTAGGGGCGATTCACGAATCGCCCGTGTTTTCGGGACCGTAGGGGCGATTCACGAATCGCCCCTGTTTTCGGGACCGTAGGGGCGATTCACGAATCGCCCCTCGCCCGTTTCGTCAAGGGGGGCGATTCGTGAATCGCCCCTACAGCGTCGGGCCCTTCGGTAATGCCATATAACGACATTGTGCAATGGACATCCGTATCGGCCGATTCACGAATCGCCCTGCCTCACGAATCGCCTGTTTCACGAATCACCCCGCGTCCGCCTCCAGGGCTTCCCACCGGGCGTAGGCATGTGCGATGGCTTGTTCGAGCTCTTCCAAGCGGGATGTGACCCGGGCGACGTCATCCTTGTCCTTCTTATAAAACAACGGGTCGGACATTTCGGCAAACAGGTCCGCATGCTCGGCTTCAAACATCTCGATCCGCTGCGGCAGTGATTCGAGTTCCCGCAATTCCTTGTAGCCGAGCCGGGCCTCCCGCTGTGGCCGGTTTTTTTCCTTCTTTTCCGGTTCTTTTTTCGCCACCGGCTCCTCGGGCTGCGAACCCGCCCGCTGGATCAACCAGTCATCATATCCGCCGGCATATTCGATCACATCGCCCCGGTCTTCGAAGACAATCGTGCTGGTCACGACATTATTGAGAAATTCCCGGTCATGGCTGACGATCAGCACGGTTCCTTCAAACTGGAACAACAGCTCTTCGAGGAGTTCGAGCGTTTCAATATCCAGGTCATTGGTCGGCTCATCCATCACCAGCACATTGGCCGGACGGGTAAACAGGCGGGCGAGCAACAGCCGGTTCTTCTCCCCCCCGGAAAGTACATGGACCGGTGTGCGGCAGCGTTCGGCGGAAAAAAGAAAATCCTTCAGATAGCCGATCACGTGCCGTGAACGGCCGTTGAAAACGATGGTGTCATTGCCTTCGGCGATATTTTCCGCCACTGTTTTCCGTTCATCGAGTTCGGCACGCAGCTGATCGAAATAGGCCACCTGGAGGTTTGTGCCGTGGCGCACCGTGCCGGAGTCCGGGTCGGTTCGTTTGAGCAGGATGTTTAACAGCGTGGTCTTCCCCGCACCATTGGGCCCGATGATTCCGACCCGGTCGCCGCGCATGATCAGGGTGGAAAAATCACGGATAATCGGCTGACGGTCATAGGCGTACTGCACCCCTTTGGCCTCGATCACCATTTTGCCGGTCCGCTCGGTCTCCTGGACCTGCAGGGTGACATTTCCGATCCGCTGCCGCCGCATCTGGTGCTCCCGGCGCATGCTCTCGAGACTTCTTACCCGGCCTTCGTTCCGGGTCCGCCGGGCCTTTATCCCCTGCCGGACCCAGGTTTCCTCACGGGAGAGTTTCTTGTCGAACTCTCCCTGCTGTTTTTCCTCGGCTTCCAGGGCCGCCTGCCGGCGCTCCAGGTAGGTATCGTAATCGCATGCCCAGGATGTGAGCCGCCCCCGGTCGAGCTCCAGTATCCGGGTGGCGATCTTCTTCAGGAAAGCTCGGTCATGGGTAATGAACAAAAGGGTTTTGATATGCCGGAGGATAAACGCTTCCATCCAGGTGATCGACTCGATGTCAAGATGGTTGGTCGGCTCGTCTAACAGAAGGACATCCGGATCCCTTGCCAGGGCCCTGGCAAACAGCGTGCGCCGCTTCATGCCGGCGGAAAGGTCGGCGAATTTCCGATCGAAATCGAGCCCCGTACGTGTCAACACGCTTTCGACCCGCCGCTGAAGTTCCCAGCTGTTTTCATTTTCCATGTTATGCTGCAGGGCATCGGACGCATCCGATGTCGGCGGCGCGTTCTGTGCCAGGCCGCCTGCCACCACGTCGAAAATTGTGCCGTCGAATCCCCGGGGGACTCCCTGTTCAAGCGCGGCCACCGTAATGCCCGGCTGCCGCCAGATCTCTCCGTTGTCCGGCTGCATCTCGCCGTTTAACAGCCGGAAGACCGTCGATTTGCCGACGCCGTTTCTGCCCAGCAGGCAGACCCGCTCGCCTTTTTCAATATGGAAGGTCACTTCGTCGAGCAAAGACGCCGCTCCGAACCCCCAGCTTACCTCCCGCATGCCGATTAACGCCATAGTTGAAACTCTCGCAAAAAAATCAATCTGGTTATCTTGTTCGCTCCAGTGACGGTCAAGCATGAACTTTTTGGTGTCAAGGAGATCGAATATCCTCTCGTAGAGAGCGCTGAGAGCGCAGAGGAACTCTCCGCGTCCTTAGCGCGCTCTGCGAGAGAAATCATTAACTGGAATTTTCCGGATATCATAAAAAACCAATTTACTTTCGCCGTCATTCGCCGAAAGCCGGTATCCGCCCTTTCTAATCCGAACATTAGAAAGGGCGGATACACAGGTCCGCCCCTACGAATGATACGGTCATATTGTAGGGGCGGACCTGCGTGTCCGCCCGGTCGGGACAATGAAAAGTATAGCCGCTAAAAGCAATTGTGAATATCAATTTTATTCAAATTGCCGTTTAAATTCAAGGAATTCTTTCCGCAGTTCTTCGATCTCACGGGTCAGTTCTTCGACCTGCTGCTCCAGTGCGGCGATCCGCTCACCCGCTGAGACCCGGCCTCCCCCGTCGGCTGTCAATGGGACATCCGAGCCCGCCATAGAAGCCATTTCAAACGTTTCCTCGTCGACCTCTTCGCCGAAAAGGTGCATGAACCGATTTTCCTTGCGGCCTGCAGCCCGGGGCAGCGTGACGACAAACGGCCCCTGTTCGTGGGTGGCGAGTTTCTGCAGCAGGTGCTCCACTTCCGGAAGGCTTTCGAATTCGAAAAGTCTTGAGGCACGCGACCGCAACTCCCCCGGAGTCTGGGGGCCGCGCAGCAGCAGTTCGCACAACAGGGCCAGTTCCCGTCTGGAAAATTCCGCAAAATCCTTCAGATTGTGCTCGTATTTCGCCACCCGGCTGCCATGAACCCGAACCTGCCAGACCAGGTGCCGGCTGCGCAGGCTGTCTAAAGCTGCCGTTACATCGGTGTCATCTACGGCCATGACCGGTTCGCGGTTGCTTTTCTGATTGCAGGCGTTGACGAGAGCGTTCAAGGTCAGCGGATAATAATCGGGTGTCGCAATTTCCTTTTCGATCAGCACCCCGAGAACCCGTACTTCGATAGCATTCAAAAGGATATCCATTTTTCTGCTCCCTGTATTTTTTGCATGCGGGTCCGGTCCGGCCCAGAGGACACAGAGTAAAGACATTTTTTAAATGAAAAGCGGCTCAGCATTGCCGATGCGCTTCCTTCGTCAGCACATCCTTTAAACAGGGCACCGATGCCACCTTTTTTTCGTGCACGTGCACGGATCGGCTGGGGGGCGATTCGTGAATCGCCCCTACATAACGGCCGGAACCTTGAACCTTGAACCTTGAACCGCAGGGCGGACACGCAGGTCCGCCCCTACAAATGGCCTGAACCCCTGAACTTTGAACCTTGAACTTTGAACCTTGAACCCGCCCTACTTCTTATACCCTTTGTCGGGCGGGAGTCCGGAACCGGCTGCAGCGGTTGTGGCCAGGCAATCGCACCGCTCGTTTTCGATGTTTCCGGCGTGCCCCTTGACCCAGACGAACCGGACGTCGTGGAATTCCAGGAGGGTCAGCAACCGGGACCACAGGTCCGGATTGAGCGCATTCTTGCCGTCCGACTTGACCCATTCCCTGGCCTGCCATTTTTTTGCCCACCCTTTGGTGACCGCATCGACTACGTATTTCGAGTCGGAAAACAGGGTCACGCGGCTGGTTTCTTTCAGGGAGCTTAAGCCGGCGATGCAGGCAAACAGCTCCATCCGGTTGTTCGTGGTCAGCCGGAATCCCCCGCACAGCTCCTCACGTTTTCCGTCATTTAAGACAACGGCCCCGTAGCCTCCGGGCCCGGGATTGTGGCTGCAGCCGCCATCGGTATAAATAACGATGTCGCCTTTGCGGGGGGCTGCCGGCGGTTCTTTTGCCGTTTTGATTTTTGGCGCGGTTTTTGCCGATTTCGGATCTTTCATCCAGGCTTCCGCTTCTTCCCGGGTAAAAAAACCTTTAAACCGGGCTCCGGCAATCCCCCGAACCTGCACTTCGGCACCACCCGGCCCGAACCACTGCGTATAGATGCCGGGCGTTCTGCCCCGGGCGACAGCGTAAAATTTTTTCTTATTTTCCATCCTGAATCTCCGGCTGGATCTTGTTTCTCGTGAACTTCCGCTTTGCGTGTTTATTGATTTCCCATGCGTTTTACCACAAAAAACAAATGCGGAACAGGGCTGATTAAATACCGGACGGTGGCTTCTATCCTCTGTAAACTCTGCGCCCTCTGTGGGTAATTTAAATTTTCACGAATTCGTCAAGCTCAACTTCAAGCAAAAGTCAGAAGAAATCTCTCCTGCAAATCATGACTGAGCCGAAGGCGAATACCTCCTTCTGGATTCTGGATTCTGGCTCCTGGATTCTGCTTCACGTGTACGAGCACAGGAAACAGATCGAGTCTCCTTTAGTCGATTGTTATCTACTACCATAAAAGATAAGGGTATATTTATGAACAGAAACGGATTCCGGTTTGTCAATTTAAGAAAAACCATTTAAATTTATGATTTAAACCGCTATATAGGGTTGTGAAAGAGACTGTCCGAAGAAAATCGAAACCGATAAAAGCGCCTTAGTTTACGGAGAATGTACATGCAAAAGTTGAAACGCCGCCTCAGCATCCTGCTGGGGGTCGTACTTGCGCTGGCGATAGCAGCATTGATTTTTTTTCTGTTATACCCGGATTTACTGGTTGATTTCTGGTGGTTCAATACGCTCGGCTATGAACTGTTTTACTTTCTTCGCCTGCTTTACCGGTATTTGATCCTCTTTTTCGTCACCCTCTTGTCTTTCCTGATTTTTTTCTTCAATTTCTGGATCGCCTCCCGTTATCTCGGAACCCGGCGTCCGGAAAAATCCGCCGGGAATTCGAAAGTAAACTACAAAGACATCGTCGAGATGTTCCGCAGCGGCTCCATGAAGATCTATACGCCGCTGTCGCTCATACTGGCAATATTTGTCGCCTATCCTTTGTTCAAAAAATGGCAGCTTTTCCTGTTCTATATCTTTGGTCCGAATGCCGGCGCAATTGATCCGGCATACGGCAAGGATGTCAGTTTTTATCTGTTTTCCTACCCGGTTTATTCCCTGCTGCAGCAACGGTTTCTGATCGCCCTGGTTATCATCCTGGGCGCATCGCTTCTCCTCTACTACATCGAACGGCGATTGCTCGCCAAAGATGAAGCCCAACTGCCGGAAGGGGCGAAGCTTCATCTCAATATTCTGGCGGTGCTCCTGATCGGGCTGTTTTGCTGGAGTTTCATGCTCCAGCGATATGGCCTGCTCTATGATGCGGTCCACATGGACCTGTTCTATGGTCCGGGCTTTACGGAAATGAACGTCACCCTGCCGTTGATCTGGGCATCGTTTGCGTTGCTGATACTTTCCGGCGCGGTGATTCTTTTCTATCTCAATCGCGGCAAAGCACTGGTTCCGGCCGCTGCCTGCGTTCTCCTGTTTGCAGCCGTCCTCGGCCTTCGCTACACCACCTTCCTGCCGGGACTTGTTCAGAAATATTTAGTGCTGCCCAATGAACAGACAAGGGAGCGGCCTTACATCAAACGAAACATCGAATCCACCCTTGCCGCCTATCGACTGACCGACGTCATTACCCGGCAATTTGAAGTAAAGGCGCTTCCCTGGACGCAAACCGCTGAACAGGTCCGGGAAAATATGGAAAATATCCCGGTGTGGGACCGGCCGCTTCTGGATTTTGTTTACGATCAGCTCCAGGCGATCCGGCAATATTACAATTTTACCGGCGCGGACGTGGACCGGTACAGCATCAACGGGGGATACCACCAGGTCAACCTGGCGGCCAGGGAACTCAGTATTAAAAAACTGCCATCCTACGCCCACAGCTGGATCAACCGGCACCTGCAGTATACCCACGGCTACGGAC
>JAGXHH010000148.1 GCA_024636355.1 Desulfobacteraceae bacterium
GGTTTCAGCCCCTTCATATAGGTCAAAACGTCAGCCAATGTCGGGAATATGGTATTGTTGAGGGTCGGGGACCCGAAAACCAGGGCTTTTGCATCGAGCACCTCGGTCATGATATCGCTGCGATGGGAGCTGCGGATATGGATCGGCTGGGCCTCGACTCCCTGATCGGCAATCCCGCCGGCAATCGCCTCGGCCATGATGCGGGTGCTGTTCCACATGGTATCATAAATAACGACCGCTTTTTTCCGGCTTTGCTGCCGGCTCCACTCCACATAGGCGCTGATAATTTTTCCGGGATCTTTTCGCCAGATAATGCCATGATCCGGGCAGATCATATCGATTTCGAGCCCCATCTCCGTGACCTTTTCGATCAGTTTCTGTATCAGCGGCGCATAGAGCAGCAGGATATTGGCGAAATATTTTTTTGCATACGGCATGATCTCATCACCGACGACGTCATCAAACATTTCAAATCCGGCATAATGCTGGCCGAAGGCATCGCTTGAAAAAAGGATCTTGTTGGTGGCATCATAGGTGAACATGCTGTCCGGCCAGTGCAGCATCCGGGTTTCAATGAAATGCAGCATCCGGCTGCCGATGTTCAACTGTTCGCCATTTTCGACCTGGCGGTAATTGAGCGGGTGCGAAAAATGACGGGAAAGGTTTTTTTCGCCCATTTTTGAGCAGAACACGGGCTTCTCTGATCCGATAAAATGCATGACCCGGGGCAGTCCCCCGGAATGGTCCATTTCGGTATGATTGCTGATAACATAGTCGATACGTGCGGGATCGATGATCCGGGAAATCCTCGCCAGCATTTCATCGGTGAATTCTTTTTTTACGGTATCGATCAAAACCACCTTTTCATCCACGATCAGGTACGCATTGTAGCTGGTTCCCCGCTCCGTTGAATACCCGTGAAAATCCCGAATGTTCCAATCGTTTACCCCAACATTGTAGACGCCTTTGGCGATTTCAACCGGTTTCATAATGCCTCTGCTTTGTTTGATATGAAAATAGAAGTGAAAATTTTAAAACGTATTGCCCTTCACTGTGTGCCTAAACCTGCTGTTCTCAAGCAAAAAGCCGGTTTTACATCTGGTGCAAGCATGTAAAACCGGCTTTCCGTATCCTGACCTATTGCTTTTCAAACTCGCTTTTGGATGCTCCGCAGACCGGGCATTCCCAGTCATCCGGAAGATCTGCGAAAGAGGTGCCCGGATCAATTCCGCCGTCCGGATCACCATTAGCCGGGTCATACACATAACCGCATACGGTACATACGTATTTGTCCATAAACGTTGCCTCCTTTAAAGTGTTTGCGTTGATATGTTTATAATTGAAAGATCCTGTCCTGCCATTAAACATAACCGTACCGGTCGTATTAAACCAACCGGGCTATCTGAAGAAATCATGATCTCTGGTGGCACTTGTTGCACTGTGTCGGGCCTGCCGGCTTTCCAGCCGTTTGATTTTCCTTGTGGCAACTGATGCACTGGCTGTTCATGACCTGCTGTTTTTTAAGCTTTCCGGTTTCCTTCAAACTCCCGATTACCCCTTTTTCCTGGGGATACAGCTGGTGGCAGGCTTTACAGTCTCCTGCGCTCTTCTGATGAAGATGATGAGGAAACGGCACATTTCCGATAAAGCCGCCATCCAGGGTGATTTTTGCGGCACCCGCAGGGGCTGCCGCATCCTGCTGAGCGACGGCATAGGCTGAAGTCACGACCAGCAGAACAATAAATAAAAACCCGATTCTTGATCTCATATCAGTTCCTCGTAAACGCTGTTACTCCCGAAAAACGGGAATTGTTATAGGATGCCGCTTAAACCTCAATAGGCAGGTTCATTCAATAGATCCTCTTCGGTAACCGGATCCTTGAAAGTATAATATGCCCAGGCCTGGTATGCGATAACGATGGGGATGAAAATGGCCCTACCGTCAGCATGATCGTCAGTGACAACTGGCTTGCCGAAGCATTGTAGGCGGTCAAATGGTATTCCGGATTCAGGCTCGACGGAAACAGCCGCGGAAACAGCCCTATGATGCCGAAAAAAACCGCCGAAACAATCGTTGCCGCCGAGGCGATCCAGGCCCTGAAATAGTTTCCCCCAGTCAGCAGGAATCGAATGGCGAAAAGCGATAGAACCGCAATCAGGGGAGCGGCAAACAGCAACGGCCGGGCCAGGTAATTGGCGTATAAATCCGTTGAAAACCATGAGGCCGTCAGAAAAATCACTGCAGAAACAGCCAGAAACGGCCAGATGCCCAGGGCCGCTATAACAGACCGCCGGTGCAGGTCCCCGGTTGTTTTAAACGACAGCCACAGGGCGCCATGTTCGAGAAACAGGAGCAAAAACAACAGCCCGCCGAGCAGCGCATACGGGTTGAGCAGGTGCAGTAGGTTCCCGCGCATAATCCCGTTCTGGTCCACGGGCACCCCGCTGAAGATATTGGCAAACGCCACCCCGAAAAGAACCGGCGGGGCCGCACTGCCGAAGAATATAAAGGCGTCCCAGAATCGCGGCCAGTTGGTCGCAGACCGGAATTCGATGGCCACGCCCCGGAAAATCAGGGCAAAAAGGACCAGCAGCAAGGGCGTGTAAAAGGCCGTGAACATCACCGCATAAACCGCCGGAAAAGCCGCAAAAGTCACCCCGCCGGCGGTGATCAGCCACACTTCGTTGCCGTCCCAGAAGGGGCCGATGGAATGGAGCATCTTGCGCCGGTCGGTCTCCGTTTTCCCGAGAACCGGCAGCAGGATGCCGACACCCAGATCAAAACCGTCCGTCATAAAGTAAATCGCCCAGAGCAGGCCCCAGAGAAAAAACCAGATCGTTTGCAGTTCCATACAAAATCTCTCCCTACTCAGGTCCGTACAGGTTCGGGTTGCAATGCGCCCTCGGGTATCCGCCGGTCGTCTTCACTACCCGGAATTCCGGTCGGCCCTTTCACGGCATGCTTGAACATCAGGTAAAACCCTACGGCTCCGAGCATGCCGTAGACCCCGACAAAACCGAGAAGGGATATGAACACCTGGTACCCGGCCACGGGAGAAACCGCATCGGCCGTACGCATCAGGCCGTAGACAATCCAGGGCTGCCGACCCACTTCCGCGACCACCCAGCCGAATTCGAGCGCCAGGTACGGTAGCGGTATGGAAAAGACCATGATCCAGAGAAATTTCCGGCTTTCCAGGAGTTTGTTCCGAAGAAGCATGCCTGTAATCGTCAACAGGATAAACAACGTACCGAGCCCCACCATGATCCGGAAAGAGAGAAACGTCGGCAATACCGGTGGACGTTCCTCTTTTGGAAACGCTTTTAATCCTACCACTTCAGCGTTGATGTCATGGTGGGCCATCAGGCTGAGCAATCCGGGTATCCGGCCGAATTCGAAACTGTTGCGCTCGTTTTCGGAATCCGGGATGACGATCAGGTTGATCGGCGCGCGCCGCATGGTTTCCCACTGCCCTTCCATGGCGGCGAGTTTCGCCGGCTGGACCTTTGCCACATGCACCCCGTGAAAATCGCCGGTTACCGCCACCAGGATCGATGCGACAAAACCGAAAACAAGGGCGATTTTAAAAGATCGGGTGAAAAATATGATCTGCTGGTGCTTTAATAAATGCCAGGCACTGACGCCCATGACGAAAAATGCGGACAAGGTATAGGCACCGGCAACCGTATGGAAAAATTCGAGCCACCCGAACGGATTGGTCACGACCGCCCAGAAATCGACGAGTTCGGCGCGTCCGTTTCGAATCGCGTACCCCACCGGCTGCTGCATCCAGCCGTTTGCCAGCAGAATCCATATCGCCGAAAGGGTGCCGGCCAGGGCAACGAGCCACATGACGATGGCATGGGCCCGTTTCGAAATCTTTTCCCATCCGAAAACCCAGACCCCGATCAGCACCGATTCCAGAAAGAAAGCCACAGTTGCTTCTATGGCGAGCAATGATCCGAAAATATCGCCGACATATTTGGAATAACCCGCCCAGTTGGTACCGAACTGAAATTCCAGGGTAATGCCGGTAACCACGCCCAGGACAAAATTGATCAAGAAGATTTTGCCCCAGAACCGGGTCATGTTGTAATAAAGCACCTCCCCGGTTCGAACATACCGGGTTTCCATCCAGGCCACCATGACCGACAGACCGAGGGTCAAGGGAACGAAGAGGAAATGGAACATCGTGGCTACAGCAAACTGCAGTCGGGACAGCAACACGGGATCCATAACAACTCCTGAAGGAAAACAGCCTCCCTGTGGATTAGAGGGCTACGTTAGCTTGGCAGCTATTTCTCTGCCATAATCCTGGGCCATCTTGAGGCCACCGCCGAGTGAACTGGTCTTCAACATCAGGGGGCCGGAGACCATCTGCATCCGAAACACATTTTCCATTGTGCCGAAAATCCGCTCCGGCGCCTCCCCGCTCCAGCCAAAGGCGCCGTAGGCCCCGCCGACTTTACCTTCCAGTGACGCCTTTTCAGCGAAAAACAACAGGTGTTTCATGGATTGGAGCATGTCCCCGTGGTATGTCGGTGAACCGAACAGATAGGCGTCATAGCCGTCCAGATCCTTTTCGGATTTAATGTCGCCCACATCGAGAAGGTTCACCTCGATCCCGGAAAACCGAAGACCTTCGGCGATCAGCAATCCGATCTGCCGGGTTTCTCCGGTTCTAGTGGCATACACGATCAGTGCCTTCGCCATTGCTGTTTTCTCCTATTCCTTTTTGGTTCCGAGCCGCTCGTCTACTCCCGAGTCCGTGCAATCCGGGGTATAGCAGGAAATATCGACGAATTCACACTTCGCTTTACATGACGGGCACTGGTCCGGCGGAGCATCCGCATCGAACGTATACCCGCAATTGGTGCATTTCCAACTGGCCATGATACCGCCTCCTGTATCGGATTTGTCTGGAAGGGCGATTGCAGCAACCGCCCTTCCAGGTTTGTTCACTTCTTTATTTCTTCCAGTGACCGTGTAGGTTGCAGTATTCGCGGGCGGTAACCTCGGCGGCATCGATACAGAAAAACGCTTCCGGGGCATCTCCGGGGTTCAAAAACTGCGTATAGCTCTTGCCGTCGGCAATGAGTTCAATCCACTGGATGTAATGTTTTTCTTCCATGGGATGGGACACTTCGCCGACTTTTACCCTATACCCGTTTTCCGTTTTTTCAATAACCGGAACATGCTTTTCCTTAGCCGCATCCACGGTATTTTCCGCGAGCAGCACCATCGGCTTTTCACAGCAGACCAGTGTCCCGAAACTGCCGATGCAGACTTCCACGATGTTGCCGCACACTTCACATTTATAGACCTCAAACCGTTCAGCCATTCCAGTTTCTCCCTTTCGGTCGATTATCAGTTCAGTCCAGGTTGGGGCTGTTTCATGTAAGTTGCTTACTACTTGAGAGCCTTAAGTTCCCTGCTGAGCAGCCGGATATGCCCCATTTCTTCTTTGATGATGCTCTCAATCTTGTCCTTGCCGTATTTTTCGGGAACGAACTCCTTCATCCCGAGGTACAGCACGATCGAATCCTTTTCAGCTGTAATGGCGGCTTTCAAAATGTTTTCCATCGTAGATGTATCTACTTCTTTGTCGAAAAACACGCGAATGTCTGCCAGGGCCTTGATGTAGGCGACTGCATCGCCTTCCGGATCAAAGACGGTTTCGGCTTTCTCCCGGCCGGCCAGATCAGCCCGCATCTGCTCGAACATCTTCTTGTGCGCCACTTCCATATCCGCCAGGCCGGTCAATAAGGCCACTTTCGATTGATCCGGGGCATTGGCTGCCGCGTTTTTATAGAACTCCGCCCCGTTGACCTCGATGTCCTCGGCGAGTTTGAAAATATCATCCGCACTGAAATCATAAGCTGCCATGGTCGTTCTCCTTAAAAGTGTTCTGGTTCTGATGTTTAGTTAAAAATGAAAAGAACTACTTGCTGTTAAAAATAAGCATTTTAATAGTTTTCGCCAAGCAGTTCATAATAGGCTTTCGGGTGGGCACAGGCCGGGCACATTTCAGGCGCATCTGTTCCCTCATGGACATACCCGCAGTTCCGACACCACCAGGAAACGCTTGCGTCTTGTTTGAATACGGTGCCTGACTCGATATTGGCGGCCAAGTCCCGGTACCGCTTTTCATGCTGTTTTTCGGCCACGCTGACGGCTTCAAAGATTTTCGCCACGGCTTCAAAACCTTCTTCCCTGGCGACCCGGGCAAAGCCGGGATACATGTCGGTATGTTCATGATTTTCACCGGCAGCAGCTGCGTTCAGATTTTCCAGGGTTGTTCCGACGACACCGGCGGGAAAGGCGGCGGTGACCTCAAGGTCGCCGCCTTCCAGGAAATTGAAAAACCGTTTGGCGTGTTCCTTTTCCTGGTTGGCCGTTTCAAGGAATATCGCCGAGATCTGTTCGTATCCTTCCTTCTTTGCTTTACTTGCAAAATATGTGTACCGGTTTCTTGCCTGGGATTCTCCTGCAAATGAGGTGAGCAGATTTTTTTCAGTTTGCGTGCCGGTCATCTTTCCCATCGGTTCCTCCTGGTTGCGTTTCGATTTCAGATCAAAGATCTCTGTGATTTTGTAAAAAGCGTATAGGTGAACTCATGGCCACTTCCCTTTTTTCACATGAGCTTCCCGTTCGGATTCGGCCAGCTTTTTGATTTTATATGCCGCATCCCGGATAATGCCATACAGAATACCGCACCCGATATCCTCGCGTTCGGCGTCACCCTTTTCCGCCAGCAAAATCATGGATTGCACAAGATTCAATGTTGTTTTAATATTTTCGTTCGAACGTTTCAATACTTTAGTCCAGTTTCCGGCGATTCGGCAGAATCTTTTTGACAGCATTGCTGCTGAAAAGATTATACTATGGGCTAATGCCTTTGAGATATATATACAAGATATATGCCAGATGCGCATTAATCCGGGAATAAAATCCGAGAGATCTTTGCAAAAGCCCTTAATCCGGATAAAAAAGCTTCATTTAAAACCATGCCCTAAGAATTTCGGACCTTTTCGGAAACTTGACAAAGACCGGTTAAATGAGATTAAAGAAGATACCCTTGACGACCCTGTATCAGGCTTCATGATACAGAATTGTTTCAATGTATCCGAATCAGCAGATTTCACCTCTAATGGAAATGTAATCACCGCATGCACCCGATACCCGAATTCAATTCAAAAAACGGCACCCTTTTCTGGCCGGAACTGATCTCCGGAACACTGATCCGCCGGTATAAGCGATTTCTTGCCGATATCCTTCTGGAAAACGGAGATACCGTTTGCGTGCATTGTCCCAATTCCGGAAGGATGACCGCGTGCTGCGAACCCGGCCGGCCGGTTTACATATCACCCCAGGATTCACCGAAGCGAAAGCTGAAATTCACCTGGGAACTGATCCGGATGCCCGACTCCCTGGTTGGGGTCAATACCCAGGTTCCCAATCGCTTAATCTACCATGTCGCCGGGAATGGAAACATTCCGGAGTTGTGCGGTTACGAAAAAGTGCAGCGGGAAGTGCGCGCCGGAGCGCGCACCCGGTTTGACCTGATGCTCACCGACTGTGCGGATCGCAGATGCTACGTTGAAATCAAGAACTGCACCCTGGTGGAAAACCTGTCTCTTATACACATCT
>JAGXHH010000149.1 GCA_024636355.1 Desulfobacteraceae bacterium
GAATATGGGTACGGCATGATGCTGGCCTACAATCAGCGCCGCAAAAAGCTGGCCGATCTGGTCCGCTCCGCCATGGAATCCGGAATCGATCCGGATCTCAAGGAAGTGATGCAGAAATGGCTCGATGGCGTAAATATTGCCGAAGCCTCTCAAACCTATGGCGAGCAGATGGAACAGCTCCTTGCCGATATGGACCGGACCGCATTGCTCGAATCGATCTACGAGATGGCCGACATGTTCGTCAAGAAATCGGTCTGGGCATTCGGGGGTGACGGCTGGGCCTATGACATCGGCTACGGTGGGCTCGATCATGTCATCGCCTCTGGTGAAGACATCAATATCCTGGTCATGGATACCGAAGTTTATTCGAATACCGGCGGGCAGTCTTCGAAGGCGACCCCGACCGGATCGGTTGCCAAGTTCGCCGCTTCCGGAAAAAAGGTCGGCAAGAAGGACCTTGGGCGCATGGCGATGACTTACGGGTATGTTTACGTGGCCTCCGTTTCCATGGGGGCAAACAAGCAGCAGTTGATGAAGGCATTTATCGAAGCGGAAAAATACCCCGGACCGTCATTGATCATTTCCTATGCACCATGTATCAACCAGGGATTGCGTGCCGGCATGGGCAAAAGCCAGGAAGAGGAAAAACGGGCCGTGGATTCCGGTTACTGGCCGCTGTACCGTTATAATCCGCTGCTCAAGGCTGAAGGGAAAAATCCGTTCGTCCTGGAATCAAAGGCTCCGGACGGCTCAATCCAGGACTTTCTCTCAAACGAAAACCGGTTTGCTGTCCTGGAAAAAACGTTCCCGGAAGAATCCGTAAAATTGCGCAAGCAGATCGAAGAAGAAATCAACCAGCGCTATGAACTTCTCCGGCAACTGGCAGATCCGACATCGGTGTGCAAGACGGAAGCAACCGAAAAGGCCGAGTGAAGATAATCGGTAATACATAAAAATAAAAAAGGCCGTTTGGCAGTCTAAAGACCCAGGCGGCCTTTTTTATTAGATTTTATGAATCATGTCTTATGGAAAAAGCAAATGATTGAAGAAAAAAAAGAATGCGACCGATGCGGCACATGCTGCAATAACGGCGGGCCGGCCCTGCATGACAGTGATCTGGAACTGGTGCGACAGGGGGTAATCTCACCAGTCGATTTATTTACCATCCGGGCAGGGGAGTTGATTCGGGACAATATCAACGGCGGCCTTTTCTATACCGAGGCGGAAATTATTAAACTCGCGCCTCGTCCGGCCTCTTCCAGATGCCGCCTCTATGATCACGACGGGCGTGCCTGCACGATGTATGAAGAGCGCCCGGTGCAATGCCGGGCGATGAAATGCTGGAACACATCCGAAATTATCAACCTCTACGGCCGGGACCGGATGGGCCGGAAAGACCTGTTCGGACATATCCCATGGCTTTGGGAAATGATCGAAACCCATGAGGCCGCTTGCCGATACAGTGAGATTCGAACGCTTTCGGAGCAACGCGCCGCAGGCGATAATGCCGCCGGTAGAGCACTTTCGAAAATGATTGACTACGATCATGGCATTCGGCGGGTGATGATCGAGAAGGGTGGGATCGAGTCGGGAATGCTTGCAATTTTATTCGGTCGCTCCTTGGCCCAAACGATTCAGCATCAGTTCGGCATCCCGGTATCATCCGGTACACCCGGTAAATGATCTTCTGTTGTAACTATTCAGCCAGCCCGGCAGGGCGGACACGCAGGTCCGCCCCTACGGATGACAGGTCGTTTTGTAGGGGCGGACCTGCGTGTCCGCCCTGGTCCATGGAAACGAAGAGAGACGGGTTTGAAACCCGCCTTCTACAGCAATTCATGCGATGGTATTAGCTGAATAGTTTCACCCGGAGCACCATAGAAAAAATCCCTGGACCCGCTCTGTGCTTTACGCCTGAGGATGTTGCAGATGTATTCGCTACGTTTATCAGGTATTTGCATTCCCTCGTTTTTCCCCTTTCCCATAAATACTTATTGACATTGCAATCCGGATTTCCGTATTTAGTATTAAATAACAAACGTTTTTCATAAGAATACGGTTCGTTCCATTCCCGCTATTTTTAGATTTGCGTACACCATTAACCTTGGATACAGGAGTTTATCCATGCGACAGGTCTTTGTCCTTGGCGTCATCGGTTTCATCGCCGTTTTTTTTTGTGGCTGTAATACAACACGGTTCATGGCCGATAGCATGGTTCCGGTTACGAAAAAGATGAATATGGCCGTAAACCGGAATACGGATATGAAACTGGTTGAAGATGCAATGCCGTCCGGCATTGTCCAGCTGGAAGGGCTGCTCGCGGCATCACCGGAAAATAAACATTTCCTGTATCAGCTTGCTGAAGCATACAATGGCTATGCGTACGCGTTCGTTGAAGATTTAGATCCGGAAAGGGCCGGCCGGCTTTACGAAAAATCCTACTCCTATTCACTGCGGGTGTTGAACAGGAATAAACAGTTTGCCGAAGCGGTCGATCTGCCGTTGGACAAGTATGAAGCCGCACTTGCTTCGTTTGATAAAGACGATGTACCGGCTTTGTTTTTCGCAGCAACTTCCCAGTTAAGCTGGATCGGGATCCACCTGGATAATCCCGAAGTTTTCCTGCAGCTTCCCAAGGTAAAGGCTCTGGCGGATCGGGTTGTTCAACTCGACGAAAACTATTATTATGGTGGAGGGCATGCATTGCTTGGCGTTTATTACGCCTCCCGATCGGTGGTCACCGGTGGGGATCCGGAAAAGGCAAAGTCCCATTTTGATTCGGCCTTTTCTATTTCCGAAGGACGCTTCCTGCCGTTTTACCTGTTATTTGCCGAATATTATGCTTACCAGATTCAGGACAGGGAGTTGTATGTCCAGGCGTTGGAAGACGTTCTAACGAAACCGGCGGATATCCTGCCGGAGCGTGCGTTTGCAAATGCCGTGGCCCGAAAGAAAGCAGCAGCCATGCTGAACATGACTGACGATCTATTTTAAAGGAGCTTTGGCGTTATGAAACGTGTCTATCTTATGCTTTTCGTTTTCATCGCATGCGCCTTTTCAGGGGCTGATGCTAATGCCGGCAGCAACGCAGAGGTCATGATCAAATTGGCCACGCTCGCGCCCCGGGGTTCTGAAATCATGAAACTCCTGGATGGCCTGAACGCAGAAGTCATGGAAAAAACCGGAAATGAGGTGGGGTTCAAGGTGTACTATGGCGGTGTGCAGGGCGATGAAAAAGACGTATTTCGGAAAATACGCATGGGCCAGCTCCACGGCGGGGCTTTTACCGGAAACGGACTGGGGCGGATTGTTCCCCAGGTCCGGGTTACGGAATTGCCGTACCTGTTCTGGAACGATGAGGAAATCAACTACGTCCGAAACCATCTGAGAGCCGAGATGGAAGACATGTTTCGCCGGCAGGGGTATATCGTAATCGGGTGGAATGCCGTCGGGTTTGTCTACAATTTTTCCAAAGTGCCGATTAGTTCCATCGAAGTGGCCCGGAATCAGAAATGGTGGATGTGGGAAGGGGACCCTTTGAGCCGGGCGGTATTTAGTGCATTCGATATTACGCCGGTGCCGCTGTCGTTTACCGAGGTGATGACATCGCTTTCGACAAAACTCATCGATACAGCCAGCACGACGCCCTATGGGGCCGTGGCCTTCCGGTGGCACACCCGCTTCGACTATATGGATGAATACCCGATCACAAATGTGGTCGGCGCCACGATTGTAAATGAAGAGACGTGGAATAAAATTTCGGAAAAAAGTCAAAAACTGATTCTCGAGATCGCCCCGCCGTATTTTGAACGGATGAACCAATTAAATCGCAAGCAGAACAAAGACAGCGTTGAAATCCTTAAAAAAAGCGGTATCGAAATCGTACCGTTCCACCCGGAAGCCAGTACCCGTGAATTTGTATTCAATGCGGCAAAGACCGCACGGGAAAACCTGGTGGGGGAACTCTACTCCCGGGAACTCCTGGACCGGACACTTTCACTGCTCCATGAATTCCGGGAGGCGCATCCGGAGCTGGGCGTGGAAAAGCTGAGATAGTAGTGAGCTACGGTTTTCCTGGTTCCCAAGCTCCAGCTTGGGAACCCCGTTCCGGGAAGCTCCAGCTTCCTCTTTCTTTCAGGACCAAAACATGACACGCAGCCGCTACCACATAAAACAAAGAACGCACCCACATTTTATCACTGCAACCATCAATAACTGGCTACCCGTATTCACCCGACCGGAAACCATGGACATCGTATTGGATTCCTGGCGGTTCCTCCAGAAGCATAACGGTTTCGAGATATTTGGCTATGTCATTCTAGAAAATCACCTCCATCTCATCGCCCGTTCTCAGGATTTGGCTGATGATATCCAGCGGTTCAAATCTTATACGGCAAGAAGCATAATTGAGCATTTAAAAAGTAAAAACGCGATCCGCCTGCTGCGTTTGCTGGCCTTCACAAAGCGGCGGTATAAAAATGAATCTAATTACCAGGTCTGGGAAGAAGGTAATCATCCGCAGGTTATTGAAAGTGAAGAGGTTTTGAGGTAAAAACTCGATTACATTCACCAGAATCCGGTCAAGCGCGGATATGTCGATATAGCGGATCAATGGCGGTATTCGAGTGCCCGGAGTTATTCGGGGCAGGATGGTTTGATTAAAATCTTTACGGCCTGGTAGTGAGGACTGGAAGCAGGAGCTTCCGGAAACCGGGTTCCCAAGCAGGAGCTTTGGAACCAGCTAACCAATCCACCTGAATCCGGTCAAGCGCGGATATGTCGATATAGCGGATCACTGGCGGTATTCGAGTGCCCGGAGTTATTCGGGGCGGGATGGTTTGATTGAAATCTTTACTGCATGGTAGTGAGGTGAGGACTGGAAGCAGGAGCTTCTGGAAACCGGGTTCCCAAGCAGGAGCTTGGGAACCAGCAAAACCCTTGAACCTTGAACCTTTTTAACCCTTGAGACTTTTTCCATGAACTGCCTTATCTGCGGCAATGAATTTGATCCCGACCTTCGCACCTGTCCTGTATGTGCCGAAAGAGGCAAAACCCGGGGAGATTTCGCCATTGCACTGACCCGGGTGGAGGATGCGTTGCTATCTGTTTTCCTGACGGTCATGGTGTTGATGGTTCTTTCCCAGATCGTCCTCAGGTATGCATTCCAGACCGGTATTCCCGGCGGCGACAGTCTGGTCCGGCATTTGGTGATCTGGATAGCGTTTTTTGGCGCATCGATTGCCGCCCGCAGCGGGGCGCACGTCAAGATTGACGTTCTGACCCGTATCCTGCCGGTAAGCTGGCACCGCTGGCTTGCCGGACTTACGGATTTGTTTTCTTTCGGTGTCTGTGCATTGCTTGTTTATGCATCCGCACAGTTCGTCCGGATCGAATATCAATCACAGGGCACATCGGTCTTCATGGATGTGCCGGTCTGGATCATGGAGATCATCATCCCGTTCGGCTATGCCATTATCGGAATTCGTTTCGGGCATCGAGCGGTATCGGGCATCTTACTCGGACATGGAGAAAAATAGACGTGGTATCGGCAGCCGCTTTCGGGATCTTTATCATGGCGCTGCTCGGCGCCCCGGTGTTCGTAGTGATCACCGCATTTGCAGCACTCGGTTTTCTCACCGCCGGTATTCCGATGCCGGCGCTTGTTGTCGATTTCTACAACAAGTTTTCCAACACGCCGATACTCTATACGATTCCCCTCTTTACCTTCGCCGGCTTCGTCCTGGCCGAAAGCCGGGCGGCGCACCGCATCGTCGAATTTTCCCGGGCGGTGCTGGGCTGGCTGCCGGGCGGTTTCGCCATTGTGGCATTGGCCGCCTGTGCGTTTTTTACCGCCTTTACAGGTGCCTCCGGTGTCACTATTATCGCCCTGGGAGGGCTTTTGTATCCCGCTTTGCTGACGGAGCGGTATCCGGAACGATTTTCCCTGGGCCTGCTGACCTCATCAGGATCACTTGGATTGCTGTTTCCGCCGAGTCTGCCGATCATTATTTTCGGCGTCATTGCAGAGACCAGTATCAACCAGCTGTTTGTCGCCGGGATCATCCCGGGTCTTCTTCTAATACTGCTTCTTTCCCTTTACAGCACGTTTACCGGCACCCGGGCAAAGGTAAAGAGTGAACGCCTGTCTTTTCGATTAATTGTTAAAACAGCGAAAGCCGCCAAATGGGAACTTGTCATCCCTTTCATTGTCATCGCCGGCATTTTCGGGGGGTATGTCACGCTTGGTGAAATGGCGGCATTGATCGTTCTGTATGCCATTTTCGTCGAGATGGGGATTCATCGGGAGATCAAACTGCGGCATCTGCCGTTGATCATGCATCAAAGCATGGTCCTTGTCGGCGGCATCCTTATCATCATGGGGTCGGCGCTGGCACTGACCAATTTTATGATCGATGCCCAGATCCCAATGTTGATTTTAGACAGGATGGAGTCCCTGGTCACTTCCCGCTGGGTCTTTCTGATAGGCCTTAATTTGTTCCTGCTGGCTGTCGGTTGTGTCATGGATATCTATTCCGCATTGCTGGTCGTCGTGCCCCTGATTCTGCCGATCGCAGCCAGTTACGGCGTCCATCCCGTTCACCTCGGTATTATCTTTTTGGCAAACCTGGAAATCGGGTATTCCACGCCTCCGGTGGGAATGAACCTGTTTATTTCTTGTTTCCGTTTCAATAAGCCGGTCCTGGCGCTTTACCGGGCTGCCGTTCCGTTCCTTATTATTCTCCTCGCCGGGCTTGCAGTGATCACTTATGTACCCGAACTGAGCCTGTGGCCGGTCGAATACTTCAACATCAAATAAATATCCTGGCCCAAAGGACCAGGTTTTGGTTGTCCCTGAAAGGGGCTTTATTCCCCTGGCTCGTTAGAAAGAATCCAGAATACAGGAGCCAGGAGCCAGAAGGTTATTGGATGTCGCTTCGCTCCGGCATATTCTCTATCCTGATTGAGCCGAAGGCGAATCCTTATTCTGGATTCTGAATTCTGGCTCCTGGATTCCTTGCTTGATGAATCCAGGCATAGCCCTTTGCCTCTGACCTGGCCCGGAGGACCAAGTTTTTAAAATCGAATAAAATTGTTTTCACACGACGGTCAGATTTGCTGTTACAACTTATACAGTTCCGGTCGTCTATTCGGGAAAAAGTAGCGCATCCGATGATTTCGGACGCGGGTCAGCATCTCGGCGGACAGGTCGGCGACCAGGAGCATTTCCTGATTTCCGGCATAATGGCTTATAACCTCTCCGGAAGGGGAGAGGACGATAGCGGTGCCCGGGAAAAAAATGCCGTGCCCGTTATCCCCTGTCGGATTTACGGCGAGGACGAACACGCCGTTGTCATAGGCACGGGCGGGAAGATGGCGCATCCATGAACGGTATTTCTGATCCGGCGATTTTCCGGGTGAGGCGTGCGGCATAAATAACGCTTCGGCCCCTTCACACGCCATATGGGTGCTCAGTTCAGGGAAGTGGGCGTCATAACAGAGCTGCACCCCGAATTTCAAATCCTGATGATCAAATACCGGTGGGATTTTCTCGGCAGGGGAGAAGAAGGTCTTTTCGGGAGGACCCAGGTGGACTTTTCGGTAAACGCCGCACCCCCCGGTCGGGTCGACAACCAACTGGGTGGCAAAGATGCCGCCCGAATCGCTCCGTTCGGCAAGCCCGGCGATAATGGTCATTTCATGCCGGCGAGCCATTGCTTTTACATGCATAACCGATGGACCGGTGAGCGGTTCGGCAACCGTCCGGATATCGTCCTTGGATATGTACCCGGTGATGTTCAATTCCGGAAAACAGATCAGGCTGGCGTCCCGCTTGCGGGCGGCGGCCGTCCACTCCTCCATCCGGTCAAGGTTTTCTTCTGTCCTGCCTACGACGGAAGTGCAGATCGCCAAAGCGATGCGGATGTCGTTTTCCATGGAGGTGCAATTTTCCGTCTAAACGTGGTGTTCTCGACTTTGATCGGCAGGGCGGACACGCAGGTCCGCCCCTACGGTTTTAAACCTTGAACCTTGAACCTTGAACTTTGAACCTTCTTTTTTCCTTCAAAGTTTAAAATGCGCACGGATTTTATAAACCGCAGTCGCCGGCAGGTTCAGGATACCCTTAATACCCGATTTTTCTTCGATTTCCGACAAGTTGCCATTTATGCACTTGCGAGACGGAGCGATAATGGTAAACCAGATATTATAGGTATTTTTCCGCAGGTAATTGTGGGTGACGCCCGCGAAACTGTTCACCGTACGGGTAAAATGCTCGAGCTTGTCAGGCGGTACCCGGCCGGCGCACAGTGTGCTGACGAAACCGAGTTTCTCCGGTGCAAAATTCCCTCCGATCCGTCGTATGATCCCGTCCTCTTTCATCCGCCGGACCCGGGTGATGATCTCGTTTTCGGTAATACCGAATTCATCGGCAAGCAGGAGATACGGCCGTTCGGCAATGGGAAAATTCGATTGAATCCGGTTTAAAATGGCTTTGTCGATATCGTCCAGGTTCGCCATGATCACCCGTTGCTTTTTATAAAGTTAATATGAACCCGCCGGTTGCGGGGGCCGTCGAATTCGCAGAAAAAAATCCCCTGCCAGGTGCCCAGGACCGGCTCTCCGCCGGAAACGGCTATCGTTACGGACTCTCCAACCAGGGTGGCTTTTACATGTGCAGGCGAGTTTCCCTCGGAATGTTTATATTCGGCATCCCAGGGAACAATGCGATTCATTATCATGACAATATCGGCTTTTACATCCGGGTCGGCGCTTTCATTGATGGTCACGGCGGCAGTTGTATGGGGTACATAGACCATGCAGATTCCATCTGAAAAACCGGCCTTGTCGATCTCGGATTTTATATCCCGGGTGATATCGATCATTTCGGTTTTCGCCCGGGTACTGACGGTAATCGTTGATGATTTCATCTGTTTTTCCCATCAATCAAAAAAGCCCTGCACCGAAAGGGGCAGGGCTTTTTTTTATCAGACATAAAATTTCGAATCGATACGGTTCGAAATTAGACGCAACCGGTCGGTTTCGGAAGACCAGCCATCTTGCAGGCGCCTTTGCCGGGGCCTGACGGGAAGAGTTCATAGATGTGTTTCAGTTTGAAACCGGTGAGCTTGGAAAGGACGCGGACCATCGGTGCGATTCCATTTTTCTTGTAGTAGTCCTGCAGCACATCAATGACCTTCCAGTGTTCGTCATTAAGCTCGTCAATGCCTTCCTGCTGTTTTACGTACTGGACCCAGTCCTTGTTCCAGTTTTCGAAGCTGTCGATGAATCCGTCTTCGTCAATGTTAAAGCTATTCCCTTCAAATTCAACTGTCGGCATTAAATTTCCTCCTTTAGGTAGTTAAGAGTCAGCAGACCTTCTGCCAGATTATCTCAGGTTATTTTAAACCGTTGTAAAGTTTTGTAAATTAATAAATATGGCTCGGAATGTCAATAGAAATATCCGGCATCAAGCGTATCAATACTCTTTCGGGGTCTTGTTGAGCTGTTCCAAAGTGAATACCGGACCATCCTTGCAGACGAGTTCTTTTCCGATATTGCAATGACCGCAAATGCCGACGCCGCATTTCATCCGGTTTTCCAGGGACATGATAATCTGGTCATGCCGGTAGCCGAGTTTGTCGAGCACCGGCTGCGTAAACTTGATCATGATCGGCGGTCCGCAGATAATGGCATAGGTATCGGTACCGGCAGGGGGTGCCTCCTGTTCGGTAATGGCGGGAACAAACCCTTTGTGGTATTTCCAGTCCGGATCATCGGTGCCGTCGACGGTAATGTGCATGTTGATGTCATCACGCTCGGCCCATGCCGTCAGTTCGTCCTTGTAAAGCAGCATGCCAGGGGAACGCGCGCCGTAGATGACATGGATGTCCTTGAACTTCGACCGGTTTTCCGGCTGGAGCATGGAGACGATCGATGATCGCAGGGTGGTGAATGCAAACCCACCGCCGATGATCACGACATTTTTCCCCTCCAGCAGATCCCAGGGATACGAATTGCCCAAGGGGCCGCGAATCCCCATGATGTCGCCTTCCTTCATGGCATGCAGGTAGGACGTGACTTTCCCTGTCTTGAATACCGTGAACTTGACGAAACCTTTTTCAGTCGGAGACGATGCGATGCCAATCGGTATTTCGCCCAGTCCGGCAATGGAAAGTTCAGCGAACTGGCCGGCCCGGTATGCGAATTTTTTTTCATCTTCCGGATTTAAAAAGACGAATTTAAATGTCTTTAAACTTTTGTCCTCGGTTTCGACCGTAATATTATCAATGCGAACCGGGTATGGTTTGTACGGATTTTGCACGACTAACCCCCTTTATGCTCAGGATGTGACTGCACAGCTACACGATTCGGGATCATAGCTGTTCATCTGGTTGCAAACTCTGCGGATATCGATATTCACGGGGCACATGCGCACGCACCGGCCGCAGCCAGTGCATTGAATGCCTTTATCGTATTTATCCACATAATATTTGAGTTTATGCATGAACCGCTGGCGAATCCGGGCGAGCTTCTGGCCCCGGGGGTTGTGCCCGGAAGCGTGCACGGAAAACAGCGGGTACATGCAGCTGTCCCAGTTGCGTATGCGAACGCCGGATTTCCCATAGTTTTCGTCCTGGACGTCAAAGCACCAGCACGTGGGGCAGGCATAGGTGCATGTCCCGCAATTGATGCAGGAAAACGCTTCTTTTTCCCAGATGGCCGCATCGGCATCATACAAGCTGGTAAGGGCTTGATCTTTAAGATTTTCCGTATTGACGCGCGATTTGATCTTTGATTCCGCCTCCGATCGCCGCTTGGAAACATCTTCCTCGCTTTGATCTGCCGGCTTCGTCCAACCGGCGCTATCGGCCAGTTTTTCACCTTTTTCGGTAAGTACGCGGGCCAGGTAGGCATCGCCGGTATCGACGAGCAGCACATCCAGGTTGGCTTCATTGAACGGACCGGAACCCGCGCTGGTACAGAAGCAGGTCGGCACGGGATTGTCGCACGCCAGGCCGACCAGGGTAGTGGCATCATAATTTTTCAGCCAGTACGTGTCCTGATATTCGGGAGTTTCGAAGTTGCGGCGAACCACTGCGAACGCATCGGCATCGCAGGGACGTATTCCGATAACCGCACGGGGGGAATAATCCTTTTCCGGCTCTTTTAAAATGGCGTAATCGGCATCGGATTTGTCCAGGGAATATTCGAACAAGACCTCCGATTGCGGATAAAGCAGCGATTTGGCCGAAAGGCGCGTGTTGGTGTATTCAAGATCCGGCTTTTCTCCGGCATCGAGCGCTTTGAATGCGTAATATGATTGTTCCTTTACAGGGCCGAAAAGCCGGTAGGCGTTCTCCAGCTTTTCAAGCCCGGCATTAAACTCGGATTTGTCTATCTTAATGACTTTCATGGTATATGCCTTTGTCCACTTGTTTTTAATCACCTGCGGATCTTCTACTTGATGAACTCCTCGGGATCATCCGGCCGGAACGTATCGAGCGGCGGCCGTTTATCCAGCGTCAGGCCGGATTTCCAGTCGAAGTTTTCCAGGCAGTCCTTTTCCAGTTTTTTGGTCAGCGCCCTGACATTGATTCCCACGGGGCAGGAGCGGACACAGGCCCCGCAATCCGTACACCGGCCGGCACAGTGATATGCCCGCAAAAAGTGGAAGGTCCGGACATCGGCGGGATCCACGCTCTTGCCGACCCACTGGGGCTTGGACTCATCCACAAAGCAGGTCGGGCAGTAGCAGAGCGGGCAGGCGTTCCGGCAGGCATAGCAGCGGATGCATTCAGAAAAGAGGCTGTCGAAATAGGCCCATTTTTCTTCCGGAGCCATATTTTCGACTTCCCGTACGGCCGCATACTGATCGACTTCTTCCGGGTTCTGCTCGGTGACTTCTTCGGCAATCAGTTCATCGTAGAGGACGGGGTTGCGGTGCATGCACAGGGCACAGTTTTCCTGGAGCACACCGGCTTTGTTCAGCGTTTCGGAAAAGCCGCTGCCCGTTACCGTGAGCGTCCCGTCTGCTTCATTTTCTTCGATCGATTCGATTTCACCGGGCATCATGGCGGCAATCTTGTGGCGATCGACCATGGCCTTGCAGGGGACGCCGATAATATGGAGCTGGTCCCGTTTGATCTTGTTTTCGATGATGTGGACGACCAGGTTTCGCGAATCGCAGCCCTTGGCGACGATCCCGATTTTTTCACTCCGGTCGGTGACGTAATTGGCCAGGTTGATCCCGCAGTTGCTGTCCCAGACGAAACTGTCCACATCGCCTTCATTCTTTGCGAACATGGGTTGGTTCATCAACGGGACCGAACCTTTGCGGAAACCGATGACCAGGTCGACCTTGCCTTCTTTGAGCAGGCGTTTTGAGATCTCTTTGATCTTATCGCTATATGTTGTCATCTTATGCAACCTTCGGTTTTGTTTTCACGAATTTCTTTTCTTTCGATTCCAGAGCCTTGACTTCTGCCGTGACCTTTTTGGCCACGTCCACGAACTTGGTGGATTCGGCCGAGGAGATCCAGGAAAAGTGCAGGCGTCCCGGATCGAGGCCCATATGTTCCATCAGGTTTTTCATCAGGGTGAATTTTCGACGTGCGTAGTAATTACCTTCCAGGTAATGGCATTCGCCGGGATGTCACCCGGATACCCAGACGGCATCCGCCCCCTGGCGAAATGCTGCCAGGATGAATTTCACGCTCATCCGGCCGGTGCACGGAATCCGGATGACTCGGATATTTGACGGGTACTCCATCCGGCTTACGCCAGCCAGGTCTGCGGCGCCGTAACTGCACCAGTTGCAGAGAAAACTCAGGATTTTTGGTTCTTTTTCAGCCATTATATAAAACTCCTTGTCCGTAATGTTCCAGCAGGATGTTTAACTGTTGCACTTGACGATCTTCAACACCCTGCTACAGGAGAAATCTTTGGAAGCGTCTCGGTTAGACCGCTTCATCCATTTCAAATATCTGCGTCAGGATCTGATCCGTATCAAACCCCTTGAGGTGGATGGCGCCCGAGCGGCAGGATGCCACACACAGCCCGCATCCTTTGCAAAGCGCCGGGTTGACTTCGGCCTTGCCGGCAAATCTGCCCTTTTCGGCATATGAAGGAGCTGAATACGGGCAGATGCTGACGCATACACCGCAGGCCGCGCAATTTGCCTGGTCCACCTGGGCGATGGTGCCGCTGCTGAAGATCTTCTGACGGGCCAGCAGGGTCACGGCCCGGGCTGCTGCGGCCTTGGCATGGGCGATTGACTCGTCAATCGGCTTCGGGTAATGGGCCATGCCGCAGAGATAAACGCCGTCAGTGGGAAATTCCGAGGGGCCGAGCTTGGCATGCTTTTCAATGAAAAAACCGTCCTGGTTGATTGCCACCTTGAAAAAATTGGCGAGTTTTTCATCCGTATTGGGGATAATCGCCGTTGCCAGGGTGACCAGGTCGACTTCGAGCTCCATCGGCAGTTGGAGGACATGATCGGTTACGGTTACGGTAAGTTTGCCGTTTTCGGTCTTGACCACCGGTTTGTTGTCTATGGAAAAACGGATGAAGATCACGCCGAGCTGCCGGGCCTTCTTATACAGCAGTTCCTTTTCCCCGTAGGTCCGGATATCCCGGTACAGAACATAAACGTTCATATCGGGATTTATTTCCTTGAGCTCGATTGCATTTTCGATCGAATGCGTACAGCAGACCCGGGAGCAGTACATTCGTTCGGGTTCCCGGGAACCGACGCACTGGATGAAGAGTGCACCGTTCAGCTTTTTCAGGGCCGGATCACCGGCCATCAGCTTTTTGTCAAGATCAAGACTGGTAATGATCCGATCATCCGAGCCGTAGCTGTATTCGGAGGGCGTGTACGGCGAGGCACCGGTGGCGACGACCGCAATGCCGTGATCGAGAGTCTCTTCGTTGCCGTTTGACGACAGGGTGGAGACGAAATTCCCGACAAATCCGTCGACATTGGACAATTCGGTATTCAGGTGCAGCTTGATCCGGTCGTTGGATTCAATGTCCTTGACCATTTCCGCCAGTTTTTCAGGGATCGATTCCCCCTTGGCCGTATGGAACAGGTTGTTGGCCTGGCCGCCCAGACGGCTGCCTTTTTCCACCAGGTGAGTGGTGTAGCCCTGTTTGGCCAGACTGCTGGCGGAAGCCATTCCGGCGATGCCGCCGCCGATGACAAGAGCCGTCTGGTTCACGTCCAGTTCGGTTTCCTTCAGCGGTTCCTGCATCGCCACTTTGGCGATCGCCATGCGGACCAGGTCTTTGGCTTTTTCCGTGGCCAGTTCCGGGTTGTTCTTATGGACCCAGGAATTCTGGTTGCGGATGTTGGTCATTTCAAACAGGTATTTGTTCAAACCCGCATTGGTCAGGGTTTCCTGGAACAGCGGTTCGTGGGTTTTCGGCGTACAGGCCGCCATGACGATCCGGTTCAGGCCTTTTTCGGCAATCAGGTCGACCATGCTGTCCTGGGCATCCTGGGAGCAGGCAAACAGCTTGTCGGTTGCAAACTCCACATAGGGAAGCGATGCCGCGTATTCCACCACTTTCGGCACATTGACGACGCCGGCGATGTTGATGCCGCACTGACAGATAAAGACCCCGATTTTGGGCCGGTCGCCGAGAACATTCATTTCGGGAACCAGTTCTTTTTCCTTTGTCCGGGTGTTGCGCACACCGGAAAGCAGTTCGGCCGCCGCCGCTGATGCGGCACTTGAATCAACCACTGCCTGGGGAATGTCCTTGGGCCCCTGGAAAGCGCCGGAAACAAAGATGCCCGGGCGGGAAGTTTCCACCGGGGTAAAGGTGCCGGTATCGCAGAAATTGCCCGGGGTCAGGTTGATGCCGAGTTTATTGGAAAGCGAGACGAGTTCTGCCGGGATCTGCATGCCGACGGAAAGCACCACCATGTCGAACACATCGGTTTTAAGTGCGCCGTCTTCGGTGACGTAGCGCAGTTCCAGATCGCCCGTGTCCTGGAGGGGGGTAATGGTGTGTACCCGGCTCCGGATGAACTTGACCCCGCTTTTGTTCTTGGCGTTGTCATAGAAACGTTCGAATTCTTTCCCGTGGGTCCGCATGTCCATGAAGAAGATGGAACAGTCGAGATCGTCGCCGGCGTGTTCCTTGGCGATCACGGCTTCCTTGATGGCATACATGCAGCAGACCGATGAGCAGTACGCGTTGTCGCACCGGTTCATGTCCCGGGAGCCCACGCACTGGAACCAGGCGATCTTTTTCGGGTCCTTGCCGTCCGACGGTCGGGCGACATGCCCGTGGGTCGGCCCGGAAGCCGAAAGAAGCCGTTCGAACTCGAGCGCCGTTACAACATTGGGATGGCTCGCGTACTGGTAATTGTCCAGACCCGCCGGAGAGAACGGTTCGAAACCGGGGGCCAGTATGACCGAACCGACGTCAAGGGTGACGTTTTCCGGCTTCTGGTCGTAATCGATGGCGTCCACCGGGCATTTCTTCTTGCATGTCCCGCATTTGCCCTTTGTCAGGTAAATGCATTCTTCCGGATCGATCCGGTATTTCAGGGGCACGGCCTGCGGGTATTCCACATAGATGGCCTTGCGCTTGGCAAGACCGGCGTTGTAGGTGTCCACGACTTTCTTGGGGCATTTTTCCGTACAGGCGCCGCAGGCGATGCACTTGCTTTCATCCACGTACCGGGGCTGCTTGAGCAGATCTACGGAGAAATTGCCCGCTTCGCCTTTGATGTCCTGGAGTTCGGATAATGTGAGAATCTCAATGTTTAAGTGCCGGCCGACCTCGACCAGTTTAGGTGAGATAATTCACATTGCACAGTCGTTGGTGGGAAACGTCTTGTCCAGCTGCGCCATTACGCCGCCGATGGAAGGTCCTTTTTCCACCAGGTAAACATAATAGCCGGCATCTGCCAGATCCAGGGCGGATTGCATACCGGCAATGCCTCCACCGACGACCATCACGGAACCGATCATGTCCTTTGTCATATTCTACACTCTCCTGTAATGATATTGCAGGGTTATGAGCTATTAATAGCACATAATTCAGATATTTAGTCAAATTTTCTTGATATCGATTAAAGGTTGTGATGTCAATACAATTTTGAGTTATATCCCGTTTTGGAAACGATAACTTCATCCGGAATTTAACCGGTAAACCATACAACCGAGAGAAACGCATCATGTTTATAAACAATGACGAAACCGACCGCAAGCAAAAGCCAAAAATAATAGTAATCTGCGGCCCGACTGCCATCGGCAAAACGTCGGTGGCCATTGATGTGGCGGAAACCTTTAATGGCGAGGTTGTGGGCGGCGATTCCCTGCAGATTTACCGTTTCATGGATATTGGTACGGCCAAACCGACGCCGGCTGAACGGGCCCGGGTACCGCATCATATGATCGAGATTGCCGATCCGGATGAACCCTATGATGCCGCGCGGTTTTACCAGGAAGCCCGGTCCCGCATATCCGACATCCTTAGCCGGGGGCGCCTGCCGGTTGTCGCCGGCGGCACCGGCTTTTATATCAAGGCGCTGCTCTACGGCCTGTGTGATGCCCGTCCCGATGACCCGGACGTTCGGCAGCGCCTGTTAAATGAAGCCGGTCTTATGGGGGAAAAATCGCTGCACAACCGTCTGCTGCAATGTGATCCGGAAGCTGCGGAAACCATTCATCCCAATGACACGTATCGCCTTGTCCGGGCGCTTGAGGTCTATGAGATCACCGGTATGCCGATGACGGAGTACCGGTTGCGGCACACGTTTTCCGATGCCCCCTATGACGCGCTTAAAATCGGTCTGGCTATCGACAGGCAGATTCTATATGAGCGGATTAACCAGCGGGTCGATCAGATGATTGCCGAAGGGTTGCTCCCAGAAGTCGAAACGCTTGTTGCCAGGGGATACACAGAAAAATTACGGCCGATGCAGGCCCTCGGCTACCGTCACATGATCGATTATCTCCACGGCAGACAGGATTGGGAGACATCCGTTCGCCTATTGAAGCGCGACACACGCCGATATGCTAAGCGCCAGTTTACATGGTTTAACGCCGATCCTGATGTTATCTGGTGCGCACCGGAAGAAACCGCCAGGATCCGGCAGATCATCAGTCGATTTCTTTCATCGGTACGCAGCTGATGCGCTTCCTTCGTCAAGAATTTGGATATCGTTAAAACTCCAGTAATTATGAAATGCCACTGCAGTTTTCCGGAAAACCAAAAATTAAAATTACTGATTAGTTACCCGGGGTTTTAACCTTGAACCTTGAACCTTGAACCTGCTCCTTGCCTAACCTTCCACCACCCCAATCTGAATGGCATAGCGTACGAGGGTGGCGGTATTTTTCATCTCGAGTTTTTCCATCAGGTTGGTGCGGTGTTTCGCCACGGTTTTGGGGCTGATCGTGAGCAGTCCGGCGATTTCCGTGGTTGTATTGCCTTCAGCCATCAGCCGGAAGACATGCTGTTCGCGTCGGGTCAGCAGATCGTACCGGTTTGCAAGAGGCTCGATGCTTTCTTTTTTCAGGTAGCTATCGATGATATCGGCATTGACTTCGGGGCTCAGATAATATTTGTTTCCATGGACTGCGCGAATGGCGGTCAGGACATCGGTTACGGAATTCGTTTTGAGCAGGTAGCCGGAAACCCCGGCATTCAGTACTTCTCTGATTAAACTGCGCTTCTGGTTCATGGTCAGGATGACGATTTTACATTTCTTCGAAGTCTCCCGAATCATTCGTATGGCGTCGATTCCCGGACCGTTTGACATGGAAAGATCCATCACAACCACATCCGGTGTTTTGGATTTGACCTGTTCAAACATCCCGGTATTGTCACCGGTTTCGTAAATGGTGCCGATATCGGGCTCATTTTCCAGCAGGCTGCGCAGTCCCTCCCGTGCGACCGTATGATTGTCCGCCAGGAGTACCTTAATCTTTGACATGGCTTCTCACGTGCGTTCTGATTGGCAGGTTGTCGAAAATCTGCTGCGCTGGCGCGCTCGTGTAAGTTTTTCCACATCCTGTCAGATTTAAAAGTAGGGGCTTTGACCGACAGAAAACTATACCATGGTATAAGGCAGGCGGAATATTTTGTAAATCAGCACAATTAGGATTTTATGGTGGAAGGCTGCTACCTGAAGTTCAAATTTTGGGGTTATTTTCGTAAAACCCAAAAGATGCCCTCGTATAAAGCTCAGGTATTTGTGAGGGAAATTCGATATACAAGGCGCAGTGATTTTTCATGCGCGAATGGGCACAGGAAATATCTTGAGCGGATGAAAAATCGCTGCAGCGAAGTAGATTCAATTATTCAAATAGTTAAGGCGCGTTATCAAAACGGATCGATTACGCCGATCTTTACCGCATATCGAACGAGCAGCGCGATATTTTTCAAATCCATTTTTTCCATGATATTCATCCGGTGTTTGGCCACGGTCTTGGGGCTGATAGTGAGCAGTTCGGCAATTTCATCAGTGGTATTCCCCTCGGCGATGAGCCGGAAAACCTGACGTTCCCGTTTCGATAAGCGGCCGTATCCGCCGGAGTCGGATTCCACGCCTTTTTTCTTGACGAAATTGTCAATAATGTCGGCGCTGATTTCCGGACTTAGATAATATCCTTTTCGATAGGCGGCCCGGATGGCGGACAGTACTTCTGTAATCGAACTGGTTTTCAGCACATAACCGAGCGCCCCGACCTGCAGCGCATCGCGCACGTGCGCCTTTTTCTGCGGTGTAGTGAGCACCACGACCTCGGTTTCCTTCCGGGCCTCTTTTATCATGCGGATCGCGTCAATTCCGGCCAGACGCGGCAGCATCGATTCGATGAGCACAACATCCGGTTTAATCTTCTTGACCATTTCCACAGTTTCGATTCCATCGGTGGTTTCCGCAACAATGTCGATATCGCGCTCTTTTGACAAAAGAAGGCTCAGGCCCTGCCGGACCACGAGCTGGTTGTCTGCAAGTTGTACTTTGATCTTCATGTTTTTTCTCCTTCCTACAGGGGGCATTAAGGGATACTAAAATACGATTTCTATTTATAGGCGTTTTCGTAATTCAGGGCAAGTCGTAATCGCTATTCACAAAAACGGAATCGTTTTACCGGTCCGATAGGCGACGGCCTGGCAGGTGGCGATGAGGCGTTCTGTCTGGTTTGTAACCCTGATTTCATAATTGGCGGATTTGTGGGTCTGGTTTACCCGCCTGGCTCTTGCAATCAGCTTGTCGCCGGATTCGGGACTGGCGATATAGCTGACATTGACATTTAACGCCACGGCAATGGTGCCGTCCGTCTGGCTGGCTGTTTCAAACGCCTCATCAATCAGGGAGAAAATGGCGCCGCCATGCGCCCGCTGGTATATGTTGTCCATGGTTTCGGGAGCATAAATCATCTCCACTGTGGAGCATCCGTCCTGGAGATCCAGAAGCTTCATGTGCAACGTCTTCGCCATCGGCTCGTTTTCCACAGCCGCACAGATCGCCCGTTTAATCTCCGGCTTCATTACTATTTCCCGATCCGGAAATAGGATTCCCGCGTTAGAGCACCGGGTCTTTGATTTCCCATTTTGCTCCTTATTGTCATTAATTTTCAATAAATTGATCCCCGTACGGCATACTTATAAACACGGATCATGCGATAAAGTAAAGCCGATCCGGGGAAATGCAAGAGGGATGGATGTAAAAGATTTTCAACTGAATGTCAAGGAATAGGCAGGATTTCGGAGTGATATGGCGCAATGGAATGGGCAGGCCGGCTGGAACGGACAGATTTCACGCTTGTTGCTGTACTTTTCCCGCAGCCATGAACGGGCAGTCGAACACGGTGACGATGCTCCGGTCTGCTGTTGAACCGGCTTTCATCCCCTTTCGGGTAAGAAACTCTCGGCGTGCGCTAAAGTTTCAACGAAATTTTGCCCTCGAAGAGATCTTCTTCGGCAAAATCAGCAGTTTCGTAACTCCATTCGCCCCAGGTGCTTTCGATAATACGGGCCACCAGCGGGTGGATTATCTCTTCGGCCAGTTTTCCGTAGAGCAGGTCGAGATGATTGGCCCCTTCGACAACGAAATCGATCAGCAGGCTGCGTTCCCGAGGGATTTCAATTTTTTCGGCATCCCCGGGCGATTCGATCCGGTAGGTTTTCTTTACTTTGTGCGGATAGAATTGGCTGAACCGCAGATTGTTTGGCGGCGCCAACGGATCTTTGGAACCCCAGATGTGAAATACCGGGATGTCTGCGGGGAAGCAGTGAAGGTGAGTGGAGTAGTTCAGCCGGCTTTCATCCATCCGCTTGAATCCTTCACCATTATATATCGCTTTTAAAAACTGGAAGCCAAGCCCGAGGGGAACCGATTCAATGGCATTGTCAATATAATCCTGGGTGAATTTCCGGGAAAATTTCTGATTTTCGGGACACAATAAGAAATTGAGATCCCCGACATTACTGCAGGTTAATAAGTGGAAGATATTGCCCAGGGCAGGAAACTGGAGCATAAACCGCAGGGTGTCTTTCAGCGGCACGTTGTGGAGCCTCAGGATACGGGAAAAATGGTTGAGCCAGAGGACGGCCGGAAAAAAAGCATGGGAATGTCTGTCGAAAAACTTCGGGGAGCCCATGGAAATAACGGCCCTGACTTCCTTTAAGTATGCCCTGGCCTGTTCGGGGGAGGGCAGGATTTTGTTTAAATGGGTTTTCTGTTCGGGTGTGAGCGAATCGAGTTCATTCAGATGCTGGCGGATACCCCAGTTAAGCAGCATGTTCTCGGAGATGATCCCTCCCATGCTGTGGCCCAGCAGCACGGAAGGTTTCTTTTTGCTTCGGTTGTGAATGAAATGCAGAACCGTCGGCAGGTCGTGATCTATTAAGGTATCGACCGTGTAGAGCGGATCGAACTTTCCGGTGTTGATACCCATGCCTCTGGGATCAAACAGGTAAACCCAGTCGCCGTTGTCGGCCAGATCCTTTGCCATCGACTGCTGGTTGGACAGATTGTAGCAGTTGCTGTTATTGGCAAAGCCGGGGACCATAATGACGGACGGGCGGTCGTCTCCGGAGGTCACCGCCTCGATGCTCACAAGCCGGCGGAATTTGATTTCCTTGCCTTCCTCGGTGA